>NZ_JAUSCC010000063.1 GCF_030651745.1 Methylophaga sp. | reverse complement strand
GGGGGAGGATTCGAACCTCCGAAGGTAGAACCGTCAGATTTACAGTCTGATCCCTTTGGCCGCTCGGGAACCCCTCCACTAAAGAGGTCGCATTTTCCGGAAATCCCCGCTCGCTGTCAACCACTATCTCACTTTTAAATGACAAAAGTCTTTCGAGGCACAGCAAAACGGATTACCAACTGCATCTGAACTGGCGGCATAGTATACTGCTTGGCTATTTTTATATTTCGCATTGGAGTTTTTTATGGAGCAATACCGTGGCACCACGATCCTTTCATATCGTCGTGACGGCCAGGTAGTCATTGGTGGCGACGGTCAGGTCAGTCTTGGCAATACCATCATGAAAGGCAACGCCCGCAAGGTCAGACGTTTGTATCATAACCAAGTCATTGCTGGGTTTGCCGGCGGTACTGCCGATGCATTTACTCTGTTTGAGCGCTTTGAAGCTAAACTGGAAAAACATCAAGGCAACTTGACCAGAAGCGCTTTAGAACTCGCAAAAGATTGGCGTACCGACAGAATGATGCGTCGCCTTGAAGCGTTATTAGCGGTTGCCGATGCTGAGGCTTCTTTGATTATTTCAGGTAACGGGGATGTTATCGAACCGGAAAATGGTCTGATTGCTATTGGCTCTGGCGGACCATTCGCCCAGGCAGCTGCTACTGCATTACTACAGAACACCGATTTATCGGCCCGTGAGATTGTTGAAAAAGGCTTGAATATCGCAGCTGATATCTGCATTTACACCAATCATAACCTGACCATTGAAACATTGGATTACAACAAATAATCATGAATCAATCACTTACGCCCAAACAAATCGTCCACGAATTAGACAAACATATCATCGGACAACATGAAGCTAAAAAAGCTGTTGCCATAGCGTTGCGTAACCGCTGGCGCCGTCAGCAACTCGACGCCACCTTACAACAGGAAGTGACCCCAAAAAATATTTTGATGATTGGTCCAACCGGCGTAGGCAAAACAGAAATTGCCCGACGTCTGGCTTCATTGGTTAATGCGCCGTTTATTAAAGTTGAAGCCACTAAATTCACTGAGGTGGGTTATGTAGGACGTGATGTTGAATCGATTATTCGTGACCTCGCTGAAAGCGCAATGAAAATGCTGCGTGAAAACGCCATCAGTGACGCCAAACCCCGCGCTTTGGATGCTGCTGAAGAACGTATTCTGGATGCACTACTGACACCAGCTCGCGGCACATTAACCGAAGAAGAATCCAATACCCGGCAGAAATTCCGCAAAATGTTGCGAGAGGGCAAACTGGATGAGCGTGAAATCGAACTGGAATTGGCTCAACATCAGATGGGTGTCGAGATCATGACACCGCCAGGTATGGAAGAACTGACCAGCCAGTTACAGGACATGTTTCAAAGCATGGGTAATCAACGCAAATCCACCCGCAAACTGACGGTTGCAAAAGCGATGCGTCTCATAAGTGAAGAAGAAGCCGCCAAACTGATTAACGAGGAAGACTTAAAAGCTGAAGTTATTCACCGGGTTGAACAAACAGGTATCGTATTTCTCGACGAGATTGACAAAATCACCCACCGTGGAGAAGGCGGTGGCAGTGGTGCTGATGTCTCGCGTGCCGGAGTACAACGTGATTTATTACCGTTGGTTGAAGGCAGCACTGTTTCAACCAAATACGGCATGCTGAAAACTGATCACATATTGTTTATTGCTTCCGGTGCATTTCATTTAAGCAAACCATCCGATCTGATCCCTGAGCTACAGGGTCGTTTACCGATCCGGGTGGAACTTAATGCGCTAACAACAGACGATTTTGTCAGAATTCTGACCGAACCGGATGCCTCGCTTACTGAACAATATTCAGCCTTACTGGGTACTGAGTCGGTTGATTTAAGCTTTACCCCTGATGGTATCAAACGGATTGCTGAACTGGCCTGGCAAGTGAATGAAAAGACCGAAAACATCGGCGCACGTCGTTTACATACTTTGCTCGAAAAACTGTTGGAAGATATTTCCTATCAAGCCGGTGAAGAAGCTGAACAAAAATTTGTTATTGATGAAAATTATGTGAGTCAACAGCTGTCAGAGCTGGTTCAAGACGAAGACTTGTCGCGCTACATTCTTTAAGGATTTTTATGAGTCAGGCACCATTGCCAAGCGAAATTCAGCTGCACAAGCAATCTCGTAAACTTGAACTGGTTTACGGCGATCAACATTATTTGCTGTCTGCCGAATTTCTGCGCGTGCACTCTCCTTCCGCTGAGGTTCAGGGTCATGGTCCAGGACAGGAAGTGTTACAGGTTCACAAAGAAAATGTCGGTATCAGCAATATTGAGCCGGTCGGCCATTACGCCATCAAAATTTATTTCGATGACGGCCATGATAGTGGTTTGTTCAGTTGGGATTATCTTTATGAACTTTCCATTCATCAAAACGAATACTGGCAAACTTATCTGGAAAAATTGATGGCGGAAGGTTACGAACGTCAGCGTGATGCCTGAGGAATTTATGGAAGATAAAAACACTACGCACTTCGGCTTCAAGCAAGTTCCTACCGGTGAAAAAGCCAAACATGTTGCTGAAGTATTTCATTCTGTCGCCGGTCGCTATGACTTGATGAACGATCTGATGTCGATGGGGATCCATCGGATTTGGAAACGCTTTACCTTGCACAATAGCAATGTTCGTCGTGGTGCCAAGGTGTTGGATATCGCCGGAGGAACCGGCGATTTGACGGCTAAGTTTGCCGATATGGTTGGTCCGACCGGTAAAGTGGTGCTGGCTGATATCAATGCCTCAATGCTGAACGTTGGTCGCGATCGACTTACTGATATGGGCAAAGCCGGCAATATTGAATATGTTCAGGCCAATGCTGAAACGCTTCCATTTCCTGATAATACGTTTGATTGCATTACCATTGCTTTTGGCCTGCGTAATGTGACCGATAAAGACAAAGCCCTGCGCTCAATGCTACGAGTACTCAAACCGGGTGGAAAGTTACTGGTATTGGAATTCTCCCAACCAGCCAGCTGGTTAACGTCTATTTACGATACCTATTCGTTTAAAGTATTACCGGCTCTGGGCAAACTGTTTACCAACGATGCTGAAAGTTATCGCTATCTGGCGGAATCAATTCGCATGCATCCGGATCAACCCAGCCTGAAAAAAATGATGGAAGAAGCCGGTTTTGAACGTGTCGACTTCATGAATATGTCTGCCGGTATTGTCGCTTTACACAGCGGCTATAAATTCTAACTTATGAGTTTGTTGTTAAAGCCGCTGGAACTGGCACTGAATCACGCGCTGCGCTTTGATACGGAAAGCCATCAACAGCTTCAGCAATTTGCAGAACGCAGTATCCGTATTGATATTTCAGATCTGAATATTGCCGTTATCGCCAAGTTTACTGACAACCGAATTCTGTTAGAAACGGCTGGTGAACAGGTTGCTGATTTGATGATAAAAGCAGATAGTTTTGCCTTGCTGAAACTTTTGCAGCAACCGGAGAGCCTGTTTTCCAATCAGATTAAGATCCTTGGTGATGTCCAGTTCGCCAAACAATTGCAGGATTGGCAGCAACACTTTGATTTTGACTGGGAACAGCAACTCGCCAGATTCACTGGTGATACTTTGGCCTACCCTCTGGCTCAAAGTGTTCGTCGCGGTTTTGCCTGGTTGAATTTCAATCGTCTGGAATTCGAACAAAGTGTGGCGGAATATCTCCGGGAGGAGAGTCAATATTTGCCCGATAAATCGCAAACAGACCGATTTATGCAAAAAGTAGATCTGCTTCGAGCCGATACCGATAGGTTGGAAGCCCGAATCAAAAGACTGCAAAACACCATTGAGAGAAAATCATGAAACTCGGTCAGTTCGGACGCTTATTGCAAATTAACCATGTTTTGGGCCGTCATCGACTCGACGAACTGATTCTTGCCATACATTTTTTCCGTCCCTACCGTTTTCTCAGCTGGTTTTCTCCTTATCGCTGGCGTCATAAAGCCGACTTACCCAGAGGGGAAAGGATTCGGCTGGCGTTACAGGATTTAGGACCAATTTTTGTCAAATTTGGTCAAATTCTTTCCACCCGCCGGGATTTATTACCGGAAGATATCGCCGATTCGTTGGCAAAACTGCAGGATCAAGTTGCCCCCTTCCCTAACGATATTGCGTTAGCACTCATTCACGCCGCCTATGAAGAAGGCGAACCGGAACGCATTTTCAGTCATATCGATGCCGAACCATTAGCTTCAGCATCGATTGCACAAGTCCATGCCGCCACCTTGACCGATGGCAAGCAGGTCATCCTTAAATTAGTGCGTCCAGGCATTGAGAAAGTCATTCGTCGTGATGTCGATCTGCTTTATACCCTTGCTGGTTTAGCTGAAAAATATTGGTCGGAAGGCAAACGCCTTCGTCCTCGTGAAGTCGTGGCCGAGCTTGAAAAAAATCTGTTTGATGAGTTGGATATGTTGCGTGAAGCCGCATCAGCTTCCCAACTCAAACGGCATTTTGCCGACGAACGGTTATTGTATGTGCCTGAGGTTTACTGGTCTTTGACCAAACCGAATCTACTGGTGCAGGAACGGGTATTCGGCGCACCGATAAGTAATATCGCGTTGCTGAAACAGCATAATATTGATTTAAAACTGCTGGCCACCATTGGAGTAGAAATCTTTTTTACCCAGGTATTCAGGCACAGTTTTTTCCATGCCGATATGCATCCCGGCAATATTCTGGTCGATGTCAGTAATCCCCAGTTACCGCGTTATATCGCCATTGATTTTGGCATTATGGGCACGCTGTCACCTGACGATCAGCGTTATCTGGCCGAAAACTTTCTGGCTTTCTTCAATCATGATTATCGTCGGGTTGCCGAGCTGCATATCCAATCCGGCTGGGTTCCTGCTGAAACGCGAATGGATGAGTTTGAATCAGCTATTCGCAGCGTTTGCGAACCCATATTTGCTCGTCCGCTAAAAGAGATTTCATTTGGGCAGCTGTTGTTAAGACTGTTTCAGACTGCACGCCGTTTTAATATGCAGATCCAGCCACAATTGGTTTTACTGCAAAAAACATTGTTGAATATTGAAGGCCTGGGACGGGACTTGTATCCCGATCTGGACTTATGGCAAACCGCCAAACCGATCCTCGAACAATGGATGAAGGAAAAACTTGGCTGGCAAGCAGCTGTAAAATCGCTGCAGAAGGAAGTGCCTACCTGGGCAGAGACCTTACCAGCTCTGCCGAGAATGCTGCATGATTTAACCAAACAAGCTCAGTCCGGGCAATTGCATATGCAATTGTCGTCACAAGATTTAGAAAAGATCCGCCGCGAAGTTCGGCATTCCAGTTACCGAACAGCAACCGCTGTCAGTGGCGCTGCCTTTATTGTTGGCGCAGCCGTTATCAAAGGTCTGGATGGTTATTCATCAAATATGCTGGCCGGCATGCCAGTGCTCAGCTGGGTCCTGGGGCTTTGGGGCGGATTAATGCTTTATTTCAGCCTGCGCAGTTCCGATTAATCAGAACAAACCGCTGATTACACCTTTATCATCGATATCAATTCGTTCTGCTGCTGGAGTTTTCGGCAAACCGGGCATAGTCATCACATCGCCGCAGAGCACGACAATAAAGCCTGCGCCTCGTGATAAACGCACATCCCTCATAATCAGGATATGTTGGTCAGGAGCACCGCGTAAACTCGGATCACTGCTGAATGAATAAGGTGTTTTAGCCATACAAACCGGCAACTCACCATGCTCTGCCTGAAAGTCATTGAGTTTATTCATGACTTTTTTGTCAGCAACCACTTCGCTGGCACCATATAAACGTTTGGCAACGTTATTGATTTTGTCCCATAAGGACTCCTGATCGCTATACAGTAATTCACATTGACCCGGTTGCTGTAATTTTTCCACCACGGTTTTTGCCAGCAACTCGGCACCCGCTCCACCTTCTGCCCAATGTTTAGCTATCACTGCAGTAGCTCCCATCGCTTCGACAGCGTTTTTAATCAATGCAATTTCTGCATCACTGTCCTGGCTGAAATGGTTAATCGCGACCACGCATTGCAGGCCGAATTCATTTTGCAGATTATGTAAATGCTTACGCAGATTGGTCAGCCCCAATTCAAGAGCAGATAAATTTTCAGCGGCGAGATCGGCTACATTCACCCCACCATGGTATTTCAAGGCTTTAACTGTCGCGACCACCACCGCCAAGTCCGGGCGAATACCAGCTTTACGGCATTTGATATTAATAAATTTCTCAGCGCCTAGATCTGCACCAAAGCCGGCTTCAGTAACTACATAGTCACTCAGTTTTAATGCCATTTTGGTAGCGATAACTGAATTGCAGCCGTGGGCAATATTGGCAAAAGGTCCGCCGTGCACAAATGCGGGGTTATTTTCCAGTGTTTGTACCAAGTTTGGCTTAATCGCTTCTTTCAGCAGGGCTGTCATAGCTCCGTGAGCTTTCAGATCACTGGCATATCTTGGTGTGCCATCTATCGAATAACCAATCAAAATATTACCAAGGCGCTGTTTCAATTCACTTAATGAGGCGGCCAGGCAGAAAATTGCCATCACTTCCGAAGCAACCACGATATCAAAGTGATCTTCACGGACAAAGCCATTGGCTGGCCCGCCCATTCCAATGGTGATCTGCCTTAAAGCACGATCATTCATATCCACTACCCGCTGCCAGGTGATCTTGCGGGTGTCTAGTTGCAAGGCATTGCCATGATGTATATGGTTATCAATCATTGCTGCCAAAAGATTATGTGCAGCGGCGATAGCATGAAAATCACCGGTAAAATGCAGATTGATGTCTTCCATCGGAACCACCTGCGAATAACCGCCACCAGCTGCTCCACCTTTCAAACCAAAGCATGGACCCATTGAGGGTTCACGCACACAAACCGTGGCCTTTTTGCCAATACGATTTAGCGCGTCACTTAATCCAATGGTAGTGGTGGTTTTACCTTCTCCGGCTGGAGTGGGGCTGATCGCGGTAACCAGAATCAATTTACCATCTGGTTTTGCTGCCAAATCGTCCATTACTTGCAGAGAAACTTTGGCTTTATAGCGGCCATAGCTATCCAGATCATCTACCTGCAAACCTAATTTTTGCGTAGCGATCTCGGTAATATTCTGCATTGTTGCGTGTTGGGCGATTTCAATATCTGACATGCTATTTTCCGAATTTTGGCTCTGCGGGCATTATACGCGAGTTAATTTATGGCCCTGTATCTGGGCCGATAATTATTCGCCCCAACGTGGCATTAATTGGTGTTTGATAGAGGCTTGATCAAGAATTCTGGCCACTACAAAATCAACTATATCTTCGAGAGTCTGCGGCCGAAAATAAAAGCCGGGATTCGGTGGCATGATGCATACACCGAGCCGGGAGAGTTTCAGCATATTTTCCAAATGGATTGGTGAAAATGGCGCTTCTCTTGGAACTAGGATCAATTTACGTTGCTCCTTGATCATCACATCAGCGGCACGATTGATCAGGTTATCACTAGCCCCACAGGCAATGGCGGACAATGTGCCCATAGTGCATGGACAGACAATCATCGTAGGGACGGAGTGAGAACCGCTTGCCAGCGGGGAAGACCATTGTTGCTCGCCATACAGCTTTAGCTGTCCTGGTTGGCAAGCAAATTGTGCCTCTAGAACTTTAGTTGCATCGGCAGCACGCGCCGGTAGTTTCCAGTCCAGTTCATCGGCTAACACAATCCGTCCGGCAGCAGAAATCATCAGATGAACAGTTATTCCCTGATTCAGTAATTGCTCCAGTAGACGTTTGGCATAAGGCGCTCCCGAAGCGCCAGTGATAGCCAGGGCAATTTGTTGCGGATCAGTCATTAGCTAATGCATCCAGAATTTTTTGATGTATACCGCCAAAACCACCGTTGCTCATCACAACAATATGATCGCCGTCTTTGCTCTGCTGAGCTAACTGCCTGACCACATCCTCAATATTTCGATGCAAGGTCGATCTATCTCCCAACTGCTGTTGAATACTGTCTAACGACCAAGCTAATTGTGGATCCTGGTACAGAATAACGATATCAGCCGCTTGTAGTGAGGCGGCTAATGTCTGTTCATGCACCCCCATTTTCATGGTATTGGATCGCGGTTCTAATACCGCAATCAGTCGTTGCTGACCAATATTGGCACGCAAACCTTGCAATGTGGTGGCAATCGCCGTCGGGTGATGAGCAAAATCATCATAAACTTTTATGCCACGGCATTCGCCTCGCAGTTCGAGGCGGCGTTTGACGCCTTTAAACTGAGTCAGGGCTTCACAGGCGTGCTCTACTGTCACACCGACATGGTGGGCAGCAGCAATCGCTGCCAAAGCATTGTGAACATTATGCTTGCCCAGTAATGACCAGTTCACCTTTGCAGTGTGCTGTTGATGTTGCACTGTGAAACTATGCCCATCTTCTGCCATTTCCGTTAATTGCCAATCCGCCTGGTCACCATCCAGCGTCTGTCTTGGCGTCCAACAGCCCCGCTCTAGAGTCTGTTCAATTGCCGGAATCGCATGCGGAGTAATCAGCAGGCCTTCGGCAGGAACGGTGCGAATCAAATGATGGAACTGGGTTTGTATTGCAGCTAAATCAGCAAAGATATCTGCATGATCAAACTCCAGATTATTAATCACCAATGTGCGTGGGTGGTAGTGAAGAAATTTACTGCGCTTGTCAAAAAACGCGGTGTCATACTCATCGGCTTCAATTACAAAAAAAGGCGTGCCGCCAATAGCTGCAGATTGACCAAAATTACCTGGCACCCCTCCGATCAAAAAGCCCGGTTGCATTCCCGCATATTCAAGAATCCAGGCCAACATACTACTAGTAGTAGTTTTACCATGGGTACCGGATACTGCTAATACCCAGCGATTAACCAAAATATTTTCTGCCAGCCACTGTGGACCAGAAATATAGGGTAATCCCTGATTCAATACATACTCTACGGCAGCGTTTCCCCGCGACATCGCATTGCCCATCACCACCACATCAGGTGCAGGTTGCAGATGTTCCGCTAAATATCCTTGCATAACCTCGATACCCGCAGCAGCCAGCTGGTCACTCATTGGCGGATAGACATTGGCATCCGATCCGGAAACCGTGAATCCTCGTTCACGAGCTAATAAAGCAAGTCCCCCCATGAACGTGCCACAGATCCCTAAGATATGAATATGCATTCAAGCAACTCCCGACATGACCAAGCCATTAAAAATGATAGCCACAACTACATACAGAATGGTTAAGGCAACGGCTTTGGGTGCGGATATTTCGAGAGTACGACGAATAATATGTGCCGTTACCATCAGGCTCCAGAACATCACCAGCATCAGCGCAAACAAAATAAAATTCGCTGTGTCTGACTGCTCTGCATACTTATGAAATGCCCATAAAAATGGCATGGCCAGCAATCCTAATAGACTGCCCGTTCCCGCCATTGCAATCAGAGTCTGTTGATAGCGCGGTACAAAATGGTTTAATCGAAGTAATAAATACAGAAAAGTCATCAAGATCAGCAAATCACTGACAGCCGACCACAAACTGATCCGCAGCGACATATCAATCTGGTTTATTAATACGCTGACACAAAAATAGGCCAACAATACTAAGTGCATTAGTTGATTATTTGCTGGAAGGCTATCTGGTCCAGATCTGAACAGGCAAATGTCTGTAAATCGCAGTATCAATTTCATGTGCGGCATCATAGCGCGTCAGCAATGGTTCACAAAATTTTTCTTGTCATAGTTGCCATCAGTTAAATAAAAAAACCCGACAGCGCATAACGCTGCCGGGTTTAGATGAATCTTTGTTTTAGAGGTTAGTCGTCCAGAACAACACCCCATGGGAATGCGCCGACTTTAATGGTTTCAATTCGCTCCTGCTTGGCAGTATCGACAACTGAAATCGTGCCATCCACGCCATCAGCGGTATAAAGCAAAGAGCCATCTTTAGATATCTCTATACCCCAGACCCGATTACCAACAGGAACATTACCTTTTAATTCAAGTGTTTTGGCATCTAAAAAGGCAACTGAATTACCACGGCCAGTGGTGACATATAACATTTTGTCATCAGGGCTCACTTTAATATCCATTGGTTTGGATTCTTCCACATCAATGGCGGCTTTTTTGGTAATTTTGAATGTTTCCATATCAATGATGGCAACTTCATTACCAATTTCACTGGTCGCATAAGCCAAACTGCCGTCACTGTTAAATGCTAGACCACGCGGACGGGCAGCTACCACTAAATTGGCTACCAGCTCGTAACTGCTGGTATCAATGATATGCACCATATTGCTGGATTCACTGGTCACCAAAGCATATTTACCAGTGGGAGAAACAGCAACACCCTCAGGCTCAATACCGACCTTCACGACTGCCAGTTTTTCATTACTTTTCGGATCAAGAAAAGTGGCCTCACCATCATCCTCGTTGGATATAACAAGATGGCCACTCACTGGATTGACACCAAATGTTTCAGGATCATCACCGGAATCTAATGTTCTAAGTACTTCTAATGTATTTACGTCGACCACAGCAATGGCATTATCCTCACTGATCGCGACATAAAGGTGTTTTTGATCTGGTGATAAGCCAATACCACGTGGGCGTTGACCAACATCAATAGTGGCTTCAACTGTATTGGTCCGTGTGTCAATAACACTGACGGTATTATCTCTTTCGTTTGTTGCAAACAAACGATGAGTAGGTTCAGCTACTGCTGCGGTGCTCGCCAAGATCATTGAACTCAGTAAAAGGGTTTTAAATTTCATTCATCGTTCTCCTTAATATTTCTCACATTATTTGCATGTTACTTTGCCGAGACTATCCAAGCCACCATCAAAACCACGTAGTGGAGCTTCAGCAACAATTTTATTATCGTTATTAACCAGCAACAGGATCTGGCGTAATTGTCCGTTTTCACGGAAGTTTGTGTTGTCACCCTTCTGACCGTCAAACACCAGATCGTTTTTAAGATGATTCAACATAAATGCAGCATCATACTGCATAGTTTGCACAACGGAATCTGCAACCATCTTGGTTCCAGCCCAACCAGCCCATGCCTCATCAGTCATCGCTTGGCCTTGGCTTTTCTCAAAACGGTTATTCAATTGGCTTGCCGCAAATTTAACAAAATCTTTATGCCAGCTTTGGACCTTAGCAGGTTTGTCTGGATTCTTCTCTTGCCACTGCGCTAATGCATCTGTGCGCATACTGTCACTTGGCGTTACATGGAGTAAATTCGGCAAACAGGCATCCCGCAATTCATCGGAGCTGGAAGAAAGATTGATAACCGGTATTGCGGCAAACTTATCAGATTGGGCAACTTTCATAATGTAATCATCATCGGTTGCCAATAATACGACGGTATCAACATCTGTTGACTCTAGTTCACTTGGTTCAACGACTTTAACTTGATACTTCTGCCCTAAAAAGCCACCTTGTAAATTAGCTTCTTCAATTCCTTGCTGAATCCCGAGCCAGACTTGACCATCAGTCGGTCCGACATAGTGCATCGTGACATCAATTTCATTAGCCATTGACCATTGCGGCCAGGCAAAAACCAGGAATATGCCATATTTTTTTATGCATTTCATTCATCTCTCCTTACATTACAAAACCATCTCCAAGATACTTACTTAGATGACTTTGATAATCAGAAAAATCCTTAACAATTAAGGAATTTATCCTGACCGGCGTTACCAAAAAACTATTTTTTATTTACATATCAATACGTTAAACAACTATACAACGCTCTAGTACTCGTACGAATATAAAAAATGGTTGATATAAACCACTTTTATACTCATACAACATTATTTCTACTCAAGAATCCTCAATTAAGGCCGCTATAAGTCTTACTAAATACAGAGTGAATCTAATGAAAAATAAAGCATTGGAATTGGATCTAAGGCAAATCAGGCAAGGATTGGAGGAGTTCGCCACATTCATGAGTTATAAAAGTAACTATGAAGGTTTACGGATCTTAAAAGTAGAAACGCAACATGGCGACGAATCTCCGGCTCCAGATAATGTGGTGTCGATAGAAAATGCCCGGCTCAATCGAGCTGATAGCGTCGAACCGATTCCAGTCAAACACTACCGATAAAAAAGGCCCGCATCGCGGGCCTTAATCATCACACCTGACTTCCATCAGGATTAACTTCTTCATCACCCTCTTTCTCTGGCGGCATCAAATCAGTTTTGGTGACTCCCATCAACAATACGGCCGTACCGGCAACATAAATAGATGAATAAGTACCCACTAGAATCCCAATCATCAACGCCGTTGCAAAAGCATGGATAACTTCACCACCAAAAATAAATAATGACAAGACAACCAGCAAGGTGGTCATCGATGTCATGATGGTCCGACCTAATGTTGCATTGATAGAAGTATTGATGACTTCCAACGGTTCGGCCTTGCGCATTTTCAGAAAGCTTTCACGAATCCGGTCGAATACGACGATGGTGTCATTAAGCGAATAACCGATAACCGCCAATATTGCAGCTAAAACTGTCAGATCAAAGTCCAGACGGAATAAGGAGAAAAAGCCGACTGTAATAACCACGTCATGAATCAAAGCAAGTACCGATGCTATCGCAAAACGATATTCAAAACGTAATGCCACATAAATCAGAATACCAATCAAGGCGTAGACCATCGCCAGACCACCATCTTCAGCAAGCTCTTCACCCACTTGTGGTCCAACGAATTCAACCCTTCTAACGTCAATGGCTTCAGTTTGTTCTGACTGTAACAAAGTTACAACCTGGTTACTGATTTCAGCCATGTTTTCCGTTTCAATGACCGGAAGCCGGATCAATACTTCAGTTAACGAACCAAAATTCTGCACCAAGGCATCTTCAAAACCACCTTGCTCCAAGGTACTTCGGATTTCACCCAAATCGATAGGCTGTGGATAGCCGACTTCAATCATCGTGCCACCGGTAAAGTCGATACCAAAATTCAGACTATTAGTGACGATTGAATAAACCGATATCAGTAGCATTATCGCCGAAAACGCTAATGCGTACTTGCGAATTCCGACGAAATTAATGTTTGTTTCTTTGCTCAATAAATGCATGACACAAGCCTTAATTAAATAGACAATTTAGGTCGTTGTTGGCGACCATAAATAAGGTTAATAACCATGCGAGTGCCAACAATAGCAGTAAACATTGACGTCAAGATGCCAAGTGTCAGCGTAACGGCAAAGCCTTTGATCGTTCCGGTGCCAAAGCCAAACAGTACAATTGCAGCAATCAGCGTTGTAATATTCGCATCGGCAATTGTAGAGAAGGCCTTCGCATAACCGGCATCAATACTGGCACGTGGACTGTTGCCCGATCTCAACTCTTCACGAATACGTTCAAAAATAAGCACGTTGGCATCAACCGCCATACCCACCGTCAAAACGATACCGGCAATACCAGGCATGGTCAGTGTGGCTTGCAACATCGACAATAAAGCAACAATCAATACCAGGTTAGCTGCAAGAGCCAAATTAGCTACAGCCCCAAACACGCGATACCAGATAATCATAAACACCAGTACCAGAGCAAAACCAATCATTACTGACGCAAAGCCCTGATCGATGTTTTCCTGTCCAAGGCTCGGCCCGACAGTCCGTTCTTCAACGATATCGATTGGTGCAGCCAACGCACCGGCTCGAAGTAACAATGCCAAATCACGTGCTTCGGTGGTGCCATCTAAACCGGTAATTTGGAACTTCTTACCCAACTGATCACGGATAGTCGCCACACTGATAATCTCAGGTAGCTGACGCCTTACACTGACTTCTTCGCCATCGATAATCTGGGTTTCAATTTTTGATTCAATAAATACCACTGCCATCGGGTTGCCGATATTGTCGCGGGTAATATTGCTGAAGATACGGGCCCCCTTACCATCCAATGTTACGGATACTGCTGGTGAGCCGGTTTGTCCATCAATGGTTGAAGCAGCATTGATAACATGTTCGCCAGTCAACATGACGCGTTTATTTAACAGATAGGGTCTGCCATCGCGATGGTAGAACAGTTCGGAATTAGCTGGAACTCGACCATTTATAGCGTCTTGAACGTCATTTTCAAAATCAACTAAACGAAATTCCAATGTTGCCGTCGCACCTAGGATTTTTTTCGCTTGAGCCGTATCCTGAACCCCCGGTAATTGAACAACAATCCGTTCTTGTCCCTGCTGTTGAACCGTCGGCTCAGCAACACCCAGTTCGTTAATACGATTACGTAAAGTGGTGATGTTTTGCTGTAAAGCCAGACTTTGCGTTTCGCGCACTGTCGCTTCGCTTAATCGAATCGCCACAGTTGGTCTGTCAGCGTTTTCATCTGCTACAGCAGTAATCTCGTTATGTTCACGATTGATTTCACGGATAGCTGCATCACGATCGGCTTCTTCACGAAACCCGAAGGTCAAGACATCACCATTCACATTCACCTGCGTATAACGAATCGTCTTATCGCGAAGCAAAATTCGAATATCGCTGGCGTAACCTTCAAGTGATTGTTTCAACACTGTGTCCATGTCCACTTCCATCAGGAAATGCACACCACCACGTAAATCCAAACCAAGGTTCATTGGTTTGGCACCCATCGAGCGCAAAATTTGTGGTGTATTGGGCGCTAAATTCAATGCCACAATATAATCATCTGCGCTCAGGCTTTGCTGAATAAGTTCACGAGCTTTAAGTTGATCATTGGCATCCGTAAAACGAATCAATAAACGATTTTCTTCAAGCACAACGCCTTTGTAAGGAATTTCAGCTTGCTTCAATGTTGACTCAATTTCATTTGCAAGTTGCAAATCAACAGTATTTTGTCTGCTAGCGGAAACCTGCACCGCAGGATCATCGCCAAAAAGATTTGGCATGGCATAGATAATGGCAATGACAATGACTGCCACGACCAATAGGTTTTTCCAGAGGGGGTATCGGTTCATCTTAAGATCCAGATATCAAAAAGGCTGCTCTCCGGCAGCCTCTTCTCATTTACAATTTTTTCAATGTGCCTTTAGGAAGCACTGAACTGATTGATTCACGACGCACTTTCACTTCAACCGTTTCAGCGATTTGTAGATTGATTGCATTGTCGTTGATCTCGTTGATTTTTCCCATCAAACCACCATCGGTAACCACTTCATCACCTTTGGCCAGTGCTTGCTGCATGGTGCGGTGAGCTTTAGCACGTTTTTGTTGAGGACGAATCAACATCACATAAAACAAAACCAACAAAATGATTGGAAAAGCGAAATCCAATAAGCCTGGTGAGCCAGATTGTGATGCCGCAGCTTCAGCAAAAGCAGGTGAAATCAGAAAATCCATCGTGTTTCCTCTAAACTGACAAATAAAAGACAGTGATTATGCCACAGCCAACTTCTGGCTGATAGCCAATTGCGTTATTGGGCTTGTTGTTGGCGCATTGCATAAAAAGACTGTCGAAACTGCTGCAAAGTGCCTGACTCGATTGCCGCTCTAAGCTGCTGCATCAAGCGTTGATAATAATGCAGATTATGAATGGTATTCAGCCTTGGGCCGAGCATTTCACCAGTACGGTCTAAATGATGCAGATAAGCGCGGCTGTAATTCTTGCAAGTGTAACAATCACAATAAGGATCCAACGGACCTGTGTCAGTTTTATGACGACTGTTACGGATCTTGATCACCCCCTCATGAACAAACAAATGTCCATTGCGGGCATTACGCGTTGGCATCACGCAATCAAACATATCCACCCCAAGACTCACACCCTCAACCAAATCTTCCGGTCTACCAACCCCCATCAGATAGCGAGGTTTGTCAGTCGGCATTTTGTCACTGAGATGATGAAGAATTCGCAGCATATCGTCTTTCGGCTCACCTACCGATAAACCACCAATGGCATAACCATCAAAGCCGATTTCCGTCAGGCCTGCCAGAGATTCATCGCGTAATGCTTCATGCATGCCGCCCTGAACAATTCCAAATAAAGCGGAGGAGTTATCACCATGGGCGATTTTACTGCGTGCTGCCCAACGCAGTGATAAGCGCATCGAAATCGCAGCGGTCTTTTCATCCGCCGGATAAGGGGTACATTCATCAAAGATCATCACAATATCACTGCCTAAAGCACGTTGAACAGCCATAGACTCTTCCGGCCCCATAAACACCTTGTCACCACTCACCGGCGAACGGAAATGCACACCCTGCTCGGTAATTTTGCGTAGATCGCCAAGACTGAATACCTGGAAGCCACCAGAATCGGTCAGGATGGGTTTATCCCAGCGCATAAAATCGTGTAAGTCGCCATGCCGCTGAATAACATCGGTGCCAGGGCGCAACATCAGATGAAAGGTATTACCAAGAATAATCTCAGCACCGGTCGCCTTAACCTCTTCCGGCGTCATAGCTTTAACTGAACCATAGGTACCAACTGGCATAAATGCCGGCGTTTCTATGGTGCCTCTAGCAAAACTGAGTTGCCCGCGTCGTGCGAGTCCATCCTGGGCTGATGTAACAAATTTCATGGTGTAAACTCATCAAAAATTGGCGCACAGGATAGCATTATCCCCGACGTTCCAGTGAATTCAGACGCAAAACCCTATTAGTTAAGGTAGGATCAGCGTTCAATTTTGTTAGTGGAAACCCACATGTCTCAATCAAACATTATCGTTGCACTGGATTATTCCGATGCAAATGCCGCTCTCGCAATGGCGGAACAATTAGATCCAACACGTTGCCGGCTTAAAGTCGGCAAAGAGTTATTTACCATCAGCGGGCCGGAAATTGTAAGAAATCTCCAGCAAAAAGGTTTTGATATTTTTCTGGATTTGAAATATCACGATATACCAAATACCGTTGCCAAAGCCTGTACTGCAGCCGCCGACCTTGGTGTTTGGATGATGAATGTTCACACTTTGGGCGGCCCGGCAATGATGTCTGCGGCACGTGAAGCGATTGGCAGTCATCATGATGCTCCCTTGCTAATTGGTGTCACATTGCTCACCAGCATGGATCAAGAGACATTTGAGACTATCGGCTTGCAGGGCACCATTGCTGAAACCGTGTTAAGACTGGCCGTGATGGCAGCTGATAATGGTTTGGACGGTGTGGTTTGTTCAGCACATGAGACCGCCATGTTAAAAGCTGAACTGGGTAGCCAGTTTCAATTAGTCACTCCTGGTATTCGTCCTGCTGGTAGCGCCAAAGGCGATCAACATCGCATTATGACACCCGCTCAGGCCATTCAGGCGGGTAGTCATTATCTTGTTATAGGCCGCCCGATCACTGGCGCGGCAGATCCGATGCAAAAGCTGATTGAGATTGAAACCGAATTACGTTAAAAAAAACCCGCTACATGAGCGGGTTTGATTACACAATTTTGTCCGGTTAAACCTTGAACTTGGAAGAAGCATCTTGCAATTGAGCTGACAGACTGCTCAAGGTATCCACTGCTTCGGAAGTCGCTCTGGCACCATCTGCAGTATGATCTGCGATCTGGCTGATATTCACGATACCGCGATTGATATCCTCGGCAACTGAGCTTTGTTCGTTTGCTGCATTTGAGATCTGCGTACTCATTTCATCCATAGTGGAGATCATCGCAGTAATCGAATCAAGTGCTGAACCGGCACTTGCCGCTTTTTGCACACTGGTTTTGGCACTTTCACGGCTTTCATTCATCACTTTCACCGCAGCACGGGCACCTTGCTGCAAGCGTTCCACCATTTCTTCAATTTCGTGAGTTGAAGATTGCGTTCTGGCGGCCAAGGTACGCACTTCGTCAGCAACAACCGCAAAGCCACGACCATGCTCACCTGCACGGGCAGCTTCAATGGCCGCATTCAGCGCCAATAAATTAGTTTGTTCGGTTATACCGCGAATAACATCAACTATCGCACCGATATTACCGATATCCGCTTCAAGCTCACTTAATGTGACGGCGGCTTTTTCAACCTCGCTGGCTAAAGTATCGATTGAGCGCATGGTTTCCAATACCACCTGCTTACCGGCTTTTGCTTCATTATCAGCATTGCGCGCTGCTTCGGCTGCATTGGTCGCTGTTCGTGCAACTTCCTGAACAGAAGCCGTCATTTCGTTCATGGCTGTGGCCACTTGATCGGTTTCTTCCTGTTGCTTTAATACGCCAGTCACCGTTTCCTTGCTGATAATCGTCATATTTTGTGTCGCAGTGTTCAGCTGACTCACACCACCGATTAATGTGTGTACAAGATTGGCGACATTTTTACGGGCACTGTCCAGTTCAAATGCCATCCAGCTGAAATCACTTTTGCCGGAGATGGCGATTTTTTGCGTCAGATCACCTTTTTTAATATTCTGGATACCGTTTACTAGGGTGGTTGCCCGTTTATCACCAAACCGCCCAATGACGTGGGCCATGAACATGATAAAAATACTACCAATGACAACAAATCCAGCAACGACTTTAAGCTGTTGCATCGAACTGAATTCATTCAGCTCCATGTAAAACATCAAACCAGCCAGCAGCAACAAAGCGATAATGCCTAACCCGGCTACGATATACATGCGTTTTCTCAGCGAATAATTCTCTAACTTAAACACGCCGCACTCTCCAATCTAAGTCCATCATTATTATAATTATCAAGCAAATACACTGACACCAACACTATTATCTGTTGAAACGTCTGATAAATGTGTACTTTCATCATCATTATCGTCCACTTCAACGATAACTTGAGCTGTATTACTATCTTCACCCAATTGTTCATCTTGCTCAGAGCCTTGTGAAGATTGCTCCTGATGACTAACTTCGGCATGATTGAGTGCTAAACCATTTTCGATAAAGCTTTCACGTAAGCGAGGCAGAGCCTGCTCTAAAGCATCTCTTGCGGCCGCATTCGAAGCAATAAAAGTGACACTTGTCTGTTCATTTTGCATGCTCAATCTAACTTCTACCGGCCCTAGATGGGCGGGATTCAGTCTTAATTCAGCTTGTTGCACACCTTCTCGCGCCATCCATACTACCCGACTGCTCATTACTCGAGCCCAGGCAGCATTATTCAATTGCGGTTGAATATCCAATGCGACAGGCGGGCTGCCAACAGTGGCCGCTGCTACGGGTGGTGTGGCCGTCCCCGTTGTTGTTGAAAACACCAAAGGATTACTCAATGTTGTGGCTGAGCTTCGTTCCGTTTGCGGCTCTAGCTGACGCATTGAGGCAATCACTTCTGCACTGACCACATTGCTTTGTTGTGGAATTTTACCCGCGTTTTGCATCATTGATTTGAATTTTTCTGTCGCGACAGATTCACCCTCTGTACCTTGTTTTTGCAACGCCTGAAGGATGTCCGCACGAATTGAAGTCGCCGACAGCTCTGCAGTATTTGTTTGTCCCTGAGCAGTCTGATTCGCTTTGCCAGTATCCGTTGAAATAGTAGGAACGACAGTCTTGTTGCCCGATGCAACAACATCAGAGATTTTTTTATCAACAGCGGTCTCACTTGAATCTGCCAAGGATAAAACCGGTAGTGGATTGGCTTGTTCAGTCATTTTTATTGCCGCCTCGCCATCCGTTGTTTCAGCGTCGGTATCAGACTTTTCGGGCGGCAACTTTTTGCCGTCTTTCGTTTCAGCTTTTTCCGCTTTGGTCGTTTTATCTTTATCTTCTGTCTTCACTTCCTGAGTTGAATCCGCTTTGGCTGTTTTATCCTTTCCACGCGGTTGTGTGTCATTGACGCGACGGTCTAACTCAGATGCAAAAGCCTCATTATCCTTACTGTTTGTAGTGGCGGTAACCGGTTTATCAGCATTATTGCCGGTGGGGGCATTAATTACCGGAAGGTTCAGCAACTGGGTCATATCATTTCCTTAAACTCTGTTGAGCCGCATAAAAACGGCCGTTTAAGTATTGAATAGCAATGGCTGTGCCAAACTTCTGCTTTCACGGTGAGGACTTTTGGCTGATAACACTTGCAAGCTGAGTCAAAGCTTCTGTTTGTCGAATTAATTGTTGGCTTATCTGTTCGATGGAATAGTAGCTTCGGGATTCTTGTAAATGCTGATTCTGCAACAAATCACGTTGCAATTGCTGGGCGAGTTCAATACTGTTTTTGAGTTGTTGCTGTTGTTGTCCAGAATGAATTTTTAAGGGTTGCAGCAATTGACTTAGCTGTTGATTGAGTACCCGAATTTCCATCGAAAAATCACGTAACTGACGTGCTTCTTCACCCAATTTTGCCGCTTCAACAGAACAATTTAATGCCAGTAAACTGGCTTCGAATACCGCGTCATCAATTTCCTGCAACATGCTGGTCAAATGGATATTGTGCAAGTGAACTTCATATAAGGCTTTTTCAAGTGCTGGTAAAACATTTGGAGACGGAGTGATGGTCGCGGAACCAGCCGCCGCTTGCGGTTTATTATTCAGCGGTGCAGTCTGCGGATAACATTCCAGCAAAAATCCCATTACCTCATCTTGCTGATACAGAACTGAAATGGTTAACCTCAGATCGATCACCGCATTATGCAAATCAAAACTTTGTGGTAGTTGTTCAAAATTGCTGAACAAATCGCCAGAGAAGGGTAATTTGTCCATGACGTTTTGCATTTGATAACCAATCAAACTGTTGATGTTTATATTGGGAAACATCTGCTCAAGTTCGGTTTGATGAGCAGTCAACAGACTTTCCGCGGCCGCATTAAGATAGCGGATCACCAATGTCGAATCGATTATCAGCATTGGGGTGGCTGTTTGTGCAACGGCTAATGATGTAAGTACATACTCTGGTGTAGTGTTTTTATTTGTTTGATATTCAACACCGCTCTCAGTGACTTGAAGCACTGGACGTTGCATCAACTCAGCGACATATTCAAGTATATTCCGCCAGGCTTGCTGTAATTGCTCATCCCACTTTTGATCAGAAAATTCGGCAATTACCGACAACCAGTTTTCAATAAACGCCTCATAATGAGATGCCTCAACACCGTACTGCTGATGACGAGCTCCCAAACCTTGCAGGTAATCCTCAATCATTTCTGAATCACGCAAATGCTGAATCAGTAACACCATGGATGCCAAAAGCTTTTTATGCTGCCCCTCAATGGTTACCGATTTAAATAACGGCATGATCTCAGGGTATTCGGTAAACAAGCGTTGATAAAAACGTTCCGCTAATGCGTCGCTGAATTCCATCAATGCAGCAAAATTCTGTTCTACCAGCATGATATCGTGTTCTTGCAACCCAACCGCCTCGTTTAACTGATAGTGTCGTAGTGCATTTTTAGCCATTAGTCAGCTCTTCCCATCAGCAAGTCATTTGCCAAAGATTGATAATCGGCAGGATTAGCAGACTCATTGTCGTATATCACCGTTTTTAATACTCGCTTCGGAAAATACCGGGTAAGTAAACTACCGAACTGATAGGCAAAATCAGTACCGTCCGGCAATTTATTTAAACACAGCCACAACCGTAAGGATTGTGTTCTCAACATTGAAACGCGTTGTAATACCGGCAACATTTTTATCATTCCGCGTAAAGCCCCATGTTCTGCAGAAACCGGAATTAACATATCGGTGGCTGCCAATACTGCATTGGTTCCTAATAAACCTGATATCGCAGCACAATCTATCAGAATAATATCTGCATCTGATTGTATTGTCGAAGTAAGTAATTGCTTCAGCTTTGACCCCGGCTTAACAGAGTGTTTTTGCTGCTCGAATACGCCAAGCTCAGGGCCTGCTGCAATGAGTGAGAGGCGTTCGGTTAAAGGCAGCAATAATTCTTTTGCCTGACTTGTCTCGTTAAGCAAGCAATCCATGCCAGGTTGTGTTTCCGGTACCTCAAACTGACGGCTTAAATCCGCTTGAGGATCCAAATCCAGCATCAGTACCCGGTAGCCCATTTCTGCCAGAATCACCCCTAAATTTGCTGTAATAGTGGTTTTACCAACATCATGCGTCTGGTTCATGACAGCGATAATGCGTGTTGCTCCATCCATCGCCATTAATTAACCTTTATCCCTCATTAAGTGCTCAAATAAATTACTGATATCAAGCAAATACAGTTGTTGTGAATCAATATCTACGACATGTTTAACCAATGGATTTAACGATGAGCTGAAATCAATTCCATCCAACTCTTTTGTGTCAATCAGTTGAGTGATATCGCTTACGCACAGTGCCAGCCAACGCTGAGAGTCCTGCGGATGGTGTAATAAAACAAGTAACGGATGCCCGGATTCATCAGCTATCGAGTCCATTTTCAATAACAAATTTAAGTTAAGCACGGGCACTATTGCATTGCGAATATGTACAACTCCCGTTAGCCAATCTGGTGTGTCGGGCAAACTGAGAGTTTTTTCCAGTGGCAACACACTGACAATACTCTGAACTGGAACGGCAAAATGCTGGTGATTGAGGATCATCACTTGGTAAATATCTTGATTTGAATTTGATTCCAGAGCCATTTTTACTTGTCACCGACCATTTCAAACAACATCAATAATTTGTTCGGTTCAAGCAATAACGCCAAATCACCGTCAGGTAATATCGCAATACCTTTAATGCCATTTACATGGTGATAATGCGGACGCAAGGATTTAACCAACAACTGTACCTGCTCCGCCAAACTATCCACCTGTAGTGCAAAAAAACGTTTTTCAACATTAACCAGCACGATAGAATCTGACTGTTGGTCACGTTCCATATATGGCAATTGCAGAAATTTGCGTATATCAACCAATGGGACGTGATAATTCTCATCGCTAACAAACCAGCGTTTGCCCTGCTGCCAAACGACCCGGTTCTCATCCCATAAATAACTATTGATTAAATTAATCAGTGGTAATGCGAGCGTCTGATCATCTATGCGGATCAGCTGCACATCGATCAATGATTGCAACACAGGGATCTGGATATTAAAACAACAGCCTTTGCCTGGGTTAGAAACCAATTCAATGTTCCCCGCCAAATCGGTCACATGTTGCTTAACAACATCCAAGCCAACCCCTCTCCCGGAAACAGCATCGACTGCTTGAGAGGTCGAAAAACCTGATTGAAAAATCCATTCACTGATTTTTTGTTTATCAGATAAATCCTGAACATGAAGCCCCATTTGTTTGGCTTTGGCCAGGATTTTATCTTCGGCCAACCCTGCACCGTCATCACTAAAGCGAATCACTAACCAGTCATCAACTTGCTCAGCTGTAATATGAATTTGACTGGTAACGGGTTTACCTTGTTGTTGGCGCTGCTCAGCAGATTCAATTCCATGTGCTACCGCATTGCGCAGTAAATGTGTCAACGGATCTATCAGCGAATTGACAATGAAACTATCCAATTCAATGGGAGCAATATCCATTTTCAGCTGCACTGGTTTAGCGGTCCTGTTAGCCAAGTCAAAAGCCATTCTGGGAAGCCTGGCAAACGCATCAGCAAGCGGACACATAGCAATGTGCAGCAATTGCTGTTGTAACAGCTGTTGCTGACGCTTCATCGCATGGTTACGTCGCAGTAAACGAGTTTTATCGGTCTGATTTAGCTGGTGAGCAATGGCGGTTGACTGTTGTAACTGGGATTGTAAGTTTTGGGATACCGTAAGCAAAGCTTCCAGATTAGCCTCGTTCAATTTATAACGGTTTGGCTCAATAACCCGCTTGGGCTGAGGCAATGCCAAAATATCTATCGATACGTCACAGATGTGCTTCACCCAGTCGAATTGAGCCGTCAACTGTTTATATTCAAGCTCTGCTTTAAGTGTGATCTGCCAACGTAAATAGCACTGGAACGGATCAAAATCTGCAAATTCCGGCAGTTTTTCGGTAAATACCGAGACTTTTATCGGGCCTAAAGTACGCAGCGCCCTGATAATACGCAAAGGATCATGGCCATTTTCAAAAAATTCTGGATAGGGTGCAAAATCAATTTGCCAAACCGATCCAATTAATTCCTGATCTTTATTGGTATTAACTGAAACGTGCTTATGCTCAGCCAGACTATCCAATCTAGCGAGACAATCATCCAGCTGCTCATCAGGGACATCATCAGTTAACCGAGGGTTACTTAATCTGAGTCGACAAAAATCAACTGCCATAAACAATGCTTCACTGTCTTTGGCGGTTAGCTGAGTTTTATTAGCTAAAACATTTTCTATGGCATGACAAACCTGAGCGATTGATTCATCCCCAAAACTGGCGGCAGTCCCTTTTAAAGAATGTAAAAGTCTCAAGGTTTCCAGTTGCTGATCCATTCCTGCTGACGGTGTCTCCAGTGACGTTAAGACCCACGCTTCAATTTGCCGTAACGTTTCCAGCGCTTCTTCATGAAAAGCCGCCGATGCAGAAGATAAGGAAGGAATCATCAGTATCCAGATTAATTCAGCAATGAATTAACCGTGACCACCAACTGTTCCGGATCAAAAGGCTTTTTCAGCCAACCGCTGGCTCCGGCATCTCGGCCAAGCTGTTTTTTCTCTTCGTCCGTTTCGGTGGTTAACAGCAAGACTGGTGTAAATCGATACTGGGGTAATTGACGAAGTTTCGAAATGAATTCAGGCCCCGTCAGCTGTGGCATATTAAAGTCACTTAAGATCATGTCAAACTGTGCTTCTGAGACCATTTCAATAGCCTGTTTCCCATCCTCAGCGCACATCACATCGTGACCCGAATTTTGCAAAATAATTTGCAGCATTTGTCTCAATGAAGGCGAGTCATCCACGACTAAAATCCTGGCCATTCTAGTTTTTCTCCATTGCATTTATGCCTGTTGACGAAGCCTGATGCTCCATCGTAAAAACCAATCCGGATAGGCTGATGGCATCCTGAAAGTGTTCACTGATGTCGGACCAGAGCACCTGAATTCCCACCTGCTGTGCCTGTATATGGAACTGATAAAGTAATTGCAGTGCTGCCGTATCAATTTTTTGGATACGGCTGACATCGATCAAGACACTTTCTTCTGCGAGCACTATTTTCAAACAACGCAAATACCATTGCTCAAGCTGGATAATGCTTAGCTGCTGTCCACAATCCAATGTCGTCATGGTTTTATTCATCATTTTGGTTTTCACATAACAATTTTTGCCGTTCAGCCCCCAGTTAAGGACAAATATCTCCGCTTGCTAACGGTATAAAACCGCAGTAATACAAATATTGTCCACTTTTTATGGGGTAATGCAGAGACTATGCCAGTGTTTATTTATGTTTGCGTGCCCAGAGCATGGCGGTATGTTCATCGGCCAGTCGTTGTTCCTGTTTTTGCTGGCGTTGCTCGTCTTCTGTTTGATAACGCTCTTTGAGAGATTCAATTGAACGTTGTTTGTTGCGGGCTTTCAGCCATAACTGCTGCTGTTGTTGGGTTTGAACAAAACAGCGTTCAACATGACTTTGCTGCAAACGAATTGCGTGATCTAACTGAGCTAGAAATGATCTTAAGTCAATGGCTTTGCGTGCACTCATCTGCAACGCATCTCCTTGGCGAAATTGTTGTAGATATTCTTCCCGATAGCGCAATAAATCGTTGAGCTGATTGCGTTCGTGCTCTAAAACGTTATTGGCCTGAACAAGGCTTTGCATGGCCTTATCTGTTTCTCGACCGGCCATTTCGATTACTGGAATCAGTTTAGTTGCCCGAGTCATATCACTTTATCGTCCACTTGAAACACATTAAACCGTGTTAGAAATTACGCTGCTCCGCCGCCATCAGCTGTCCGGTTAATTGCGGTTGATGGCTCATCTGACCAAAAGACAGTTTTTGTAATGCCTGGAGACTGCTGTTCCAATCATGCGCCACATCCATGTTCTGTTTCAACATTGCTGATAATGCCGGAAAACGATTAATCGCCTCATCAATATGGCGATCGCTGCCAGTCTGATATGCCCCAATGGTAATCAGATCCTGATTCTGTCGATAAGTGGCATAAATTTGTTTGAATTGTTGCGCAAGTTGTAAGTGTTTGGCATCCACCACCTGCGGCATAACCCTACTGATAGAAGCTTCAACGTCAATGGCTGGATAATGACCGGCTTCTGCTAACTGCCGGGATAACACGATATGTCCATCCAGAATGGCACGAGCCGCATCTGCCACAGGATCCTGCTGATCATCACCTTCAGTAAGCACGGTATAAATTGCCGTTATAGCCCCGCCGCCGACTTCACCGTTACCTGCACGCTCCACCAATTGCGGTAATAATGAAAACACTGAAGGAGGATAACCTTTGGTCGCAGGGGGTTCGCCAACGGCTAAGGCAATTTCACGCTGCGCCTGAGCAAACCGTGTTAACGAGTCCATTAACAACAAAACCTGTTTACCTTGATCGCGGAAATATTCAGCAATACTGGTGGCTAACATGGCCCCATGCAACCGCATCAATGGTGAGTGATCAGCTGGTGAAGCCACGACTACCGCTCGTTTTAATCCCTCCTCGCCAAGGATCTCTTCGATAAATTCTTTTACTTCCCGACCCCGTTCGCCAATCAGTCCCACAACGATCACATCTGCTTCGGTGAACCGGGTCATCATGCCCAGCAAAACACTCTTGCCCACACCACTACCAGCAAACAATCCCATACGTTGACCACGCCCAACCGTCATTAAGGCGTTAATTGTCCGAACTCCGACATCAAGGTGCTGCCTTACCGGCGCTCGTGACAAAGGGTTGACGATGTTTCCATGCAACGGAACTTTATCTTTTACTTTGAGCGGGCCACGGCCATCCAATGGTTTTCCGGCACCGTCCACAACTCGCCCCAATAGAGCTTCGCCGACTGGTACTTGTGAGTCACTGCGAATAGGTCTAACTCGGGCATTTGGCACCAAACCACGTATATTGCCTGTAGGCATCAGATAAAGTGTTTCATCATGAAAGCCGACGACTTCTGCTTCTACCGGTTCGCGGCCAGGGGAATAGATTTCACAGCGACTACCAACAGAAGCCTGAAACCCTACAGCTTCCAAAGTCAGTCCTACCATCCGGGTTAATCGACCCTCAACGGTAATCGGGGTTTCATGATCTGCCGCCAAGCGCTCCCGATGCTGTTGCATACGTTGTTGCAAAGCCAGAGAACGGTTATATGGGTCAGCTGGATTCATGCTGGTTTTCTTGGCTCAATAAGCGAGATATCAAATTATTGAGTCGTGTTTCTACAGTGGCATCAATGGTAGTATCTGCGGTCACTAATTTTGCACCGCCGCGGCTAACCAATGGATCTTCATACCATTGCCAGCCGGTATCCTCATCAAGTTTCAAACCGTTTTTGACCAGCTCCATATCTTCTGGATTCAGATAGACCTTGAGTTGACGGTCGCTGACCGGTAATACTGCCAACGCTTCACGAACTGCTGTTAACACCAGCTCAGGTCGCTGGCGAATTTCTTGATAAATCATTTGTCGCGCCAGCAGACTGAGCATGGAGAGCAAATCCTGCTCAACCAGTGTGTCAACTGCTTTAAGTGGAGTATGCAAACTGTCTATTAACGCTTTCCATTGTTGGGCTTGTTGCAGAATCTCAGCTTCACCGGCTTTCAATCCTGCCTCTTGTCCTTGTTGAAAGCCTTCATCATAGCCAAGTTTAAAGCCTTCTTCCTGGGCGGCTTGTTGAACCGCTTCTATGGCTTCAACCGTTAACGGATTAGCATTCTCAGCGTCAACATCTGACACAGATACCACGCGGGGGACTTCCCAGCGTTCATAGGCATTCGCTAATTCTTCGGCGGATAAAACATTGGAATGCTGGGTGGTAAAAAGATCATCAGATGAAGTCATCACCGCCACCAGCGCTTCCTAAAGCAATATCACCTTTATCGGATAGCATCCGTGCGGTAGCCAAAATGGATTTTTGTGCGGCTTCAACATCGCTGACACGCACGGGTCCCATGGCCTCGAGATCATCACGTAGCATTTCTGCTGCACGTTGAGACATATTTTTGAGAAATTTCTCTTTAAGATTTTCGTCGGCACCTTTGAGCGCCAGTTGTAACTGATCGGTTTGAATCTCACGCATCAACGTCTGCATACCGCGATCATCAACATCTATTAAATTATCAAAGACAAACATCAGATCTTCGATATTCTGCCCCAGATCCGGCTCTGCTTCTTTGATTTTTTCCATGATAGCGGCTTCACGGCTGCCTTCAACAAAGTTGAGAATATCCGCTGCTGTTTTAGGTCCGCCAACCGTTGCTGTCTGCCCGCCGGTGTTGCCACTGAATTGTTTTTCGAGAATTTCATTGAGTTCATTCAGGGCAGCGGGTTGCACACCATCTAAAGTTGCAACGCGAAGCAGAATCGCTGCCTGATCACGTTCGGGGAACATACTCAATACTTGAGCAGCTTGATCGGGATCCAGAAATGAACAGACTATCGCGATGATTTGTGGATGTTCCAGACGGATCACTTCATAGATAGCACGTGCATCCATCCATTTTAACTGTTCCAGGCCATTGGTATTGCCACCAGAAAGAATTCTGTCCAGCAATCCCCCAGCACGCTCTTCACCCAAAGCCCCCACCAGCATTTTACGAACATAATCATGGGAGCCTATTCCAAGGCCAGTCTCTTGTTCAACGGTAGTGACAAAGTTGTCCAGAACAGTTTCAACTTCAACCCGCGTTACATTGGTCAATGTCGCCATAGCCTGACCAATTTTCTGAACTTCTTTGGGCCCCATATGCTTGAGCACCTGGGCAGCCTCTTCCTCGCCGATAGAGCGGAGAAATACAGCAGCTTTTTCAGTACCTGTTAATTTACGGGGTTGTTCGGCCATTATGCATCACTCGCTGCCCAGTTTTTAACCACTTGCGCCACTAGCGCAGGGTCCTGTTGTACTAAGCTACGAATATTAGTCAAATGCTGTTCAACGCGCTCAGAACCAGTCGTCAGTTTAGCAATATCTTCACCGTTTTTACTACTTGCAGCCAAAACTTGCTCTGCAGTCATGCCATCGGCATCACCGGATTGATTCGCTAGCTGTTTGTCAGGTGATTTATTTAAATCTCTGAAGGCTGGACGAATCAAACCAAAAATCAGGAATAACACTACCAGCGCACCTAATACCTGTTTACCGATTTCCCAAACCCATGGCTGCTCCCATAATGGAATAGCAGGCAGGGGCTCAGCTTCGATAGGAGTCACGAAAGGCGCACTGACCACATTTAAACTATCGCCACGAGCCATATTAAAACCGATGGCATCCATGACCAATGTATTAATACGTGCCATTTGTGCATCGCTCAAAGGCGTGGTGATCACGTTACCTTCAGCATCTGCCGAAGTCGGTTCATCAACCAGCACTGCAACACTCAGCTTACGGATAGACCCCGGAGCGAGACGACTATGACTGATAGTGCGATCCAATTCGAAATTACGAGTACTACGGCGGGCACTTGAGCCAGGAGTCACTGTATTAGTTACTACCTCACCATCAGCCCCAACATTTTCCTGAACAGCTTGCTCCGGAGCAATACCACCACCAGGAGGTTGATTGGTTAATGCACCTGGTATGCCCATCGGCCCCAGTCCACCGACACGTTCTTCTTCTGCCAGTTGTTCGCTGCGTAAGGCTGCCAGATCCGGGTTGTAACTTTCCTGTGTTTGTTCGGTAACAGTAAAGTCTACATCAGCCACAACCTGTGCCCGCACCCCGTTCATACCAACGATAGGCGTTAAAATATCTTCGATACGACTGATATACAACTGTTCCAGCTTCTGGGTAAACTCAAGCTGTGTATCACTTAACGCCATACTGCTGCTGCGTTCTGGCTGACTGAGCAAATTACCGCGCTGATCGACTACGGTTACATCCAAGCTTTTCATATTCGGTACGCTGGCAGCCACCATATGGGTAATTGCCGCGATATGCCCACGCTCCAATGTTCTGCCTGCGTAAAGATTAACTACAACGGATGCTGTAGGCGGTTTACGTTCACGAACAAATACAGATTGTTTTGGAATGGCCAAATGTACGCGGGCGCTACGGACATTCTGTAATTCTGATACAGAGCGGGCCAGTTCCTGTTCCATAGCCCGCTGATAACGTGCTTGCTCAATAAACTGGCTGGTGCCAAAACCTTGTTCCTGACTGAGGATCTCCATGCCTTGAGCACTGCTGCGTGGCAATCCTTCTGCCGCCAGGCGTAAGCGTAAACCTTGCACATCCGCAGCTGGAACCAGCAATGCTCCTGAAGTTGGGTCCAGTTTATAATTGATTTTCATCTGCTGTAATACAGTAGCAACCTCTGAGGATTCCTGTGCTTCCATCCCTGAAAACAACACCTGATATGAAGGTGTTTGCGACCACATAAAAATATACCCGCCCACAGCGATACTGGCAGCAATAGCCAGTAAAAACATGATCTGTTTAGTGATTGGCTGACGGGAAATATTATTCTGCATCACCGCCAACGGTGTGTTGGCAGCAAATGTGTTTATTTTGGTAGCGGGTGCATTTTCCATATTTCAGCTCTTCAGTTAAACCAACGCCATTAAATCGACATTCTCATGACTTCTTGATAAGCCTCGATCAGCTTATTACGTACCTGAACCGTAGCATCAAAAGCTACGCTGGCTTTTTGCGAAGCAATCATCACATCAGTCAAATTAACGCTTGGGTCACCTAACTCAAACGAGGTTTTTAACTGGTTTGACGTTTGTTGCGTTTGATTTACCTGATCCACTGCATTTTTCATCAGATTGGCAAAATCGACCCGGCCACTGGACAAATTTTGCTCTGCCGGCATCGGCGCAGCTTGGTTAGCCTGCGTTTGCATGGCCCGCATTTGGGTTAGCAACTGGTTCGGATCAATGGCTTTTATCATGGGTATGTTCTCGCTTTGTAATACTTATGTTGAACTTAAATAGCTTATGCAGACTTCTTGCCAAATTTTCCGGGAATAGCAACGCCTTGTTCACGAAAGCGAGAAATCTTGTAGCGTAACGTACGTTCACTGATGCCTAATTCTTTTGCTGTCTCACGTCGACTACCACGATGTTTCGCCAATATGTCGAGAATATGACGCTGTTCATGGCTGCGTAAGTCATCAGTGTTGTCTTTCAAGGTTTCCGGCTCATTAATTGGCATTATCGGTGCCGGTTTTACGACATCATCCATTTGTTGTGTGCCCCCCATCACTTCATAAGCCAAATCGTCAGCCTTGATAAGTGATCCACTCTGTAAAATCAGTGCACGTTGAATCACGTTATCTAATTCACGGACATTGCCCCGCCAGCTATGCTGGGCCAACTTAATCTGGGCTTCATGATCAAAGTGCGGAGCAACTCTGCCGCTATGCTGACAATGACGTTCCAATAGCTGTTGTGCCAACGGCACAATATCTTCTGATCTATCTCGCAATGGCAACAGCTGCAGTGGGAAAACGTTTAAACGGTAGAATAAATCCTCGCGGAACCGACCGGCTTTGACTTCTTCCCTTAAGGTGCGATTGGTTGTTGCCAATACACGAACATCCAGCGCTAAGGTTTTACGTCCACCCAAGCGTTCGACTTCACGCTCCTGTAATACCCGCAGTAATTTAGCCTGCAATGAAATATCCATTTCGGTAATTTCATCGAGCAAAATTGTGCCTTGATTGGCCTGTTCAAATTTACCGGCATAGGCCTGTGCAGCACCGGTAAATGCACCTTTTTCATAACCGAATAATGTTGCTTCAAGCATCGATTCCGGAATGGCGGCACAGTTAATGGCCACAAAGGGGCCATCTTTGCGAGATGAATGACGGTGAATGAAACGCGCCAGAACTTCTTTACCGGTACCACTTTCACCATTGATTAAAACGGTGGCATCGGTCTCGGCGACACGTCTTGCCAATGACTGCAAATCGACTGATGATTTGGCAACTGCCACCATATCATCGCTGGCTGGCAGCGTACGCACATAACGTTGTACTCGCTGCAGCAAATCATCAGCTTCAAATGGCTTCATAAGATAGTCGCAAGCGCCTTCATGCATTGCTTCCACAGCACTTTGCACGGAACCGTATGCTGTCATCATCACCACTGGCAAAGAAGGCAACATGGCACGGGCTTTTTTCAATAAGGTATGCCCATCCATCGGTTGCATTTGCAAATCACTCAACAATAATCCAATCGGTTCATTTGCCAGTTTGTCCAAGGCTTTCTGCCCATGATCGGTTGCAGTAACTTGATAACCCGCCAGTTCAAGTGTGTCACATAAGGCAATGCGTAAATTTGCATCATCTTCCACCACCATAATCATTGACTGTGTCATGACTTCACTCCTGATTGCATTGATTCCTGAGCCATATTCATTGGGCGATAAACCGGTAACCGCAGACAAAAGGTACTGCCCACACCTTGTTCACTATCCAGCCACAACATACCTTTGTGTGCACGGGCAACAGATTGCACAACCGCTAAACCAAGACCGGTTCCGGCTGAACGTGTGGTATAGAAAGGTTGCAGGATCTTGTCGTAGTCTGCCTCTGCAATACCGTCACCATTATCTTCGATACTGATTTCGATAAATTGCTGCTGTTCTTCTTCGGCATAATCAGCGTGTATCGTTATTTTTCCTGACTCACCACAGGCCTGGCGGGCATTGTTAAGTAAGTTATTCAACGCACTGACTAACGCCGGCTGGCTGCCATAGACATAACCATCATTTACCTGATTAATGACTTGAACATTGAGCGGTTCGCTTTCGGGTTGAGCAATAAACTGTTGTACCAGCTCATCTAATAACTCGCTTACATTGACGGGTGCCGTACTGTTCATGTCACCGCGGGAAAAAGCCAACATATTACGAACCAATTGTTCCATATGACTCAGACTGTCATGTAAGCGGCGCGCAAACTTTAGTTGAGTTGCCTGTTCGGTTTCAGGTTTGAGTAGCGGTGCCAGATATAAGGTGGCAGAAGATAGCGGTGTACGAATTTGATGGGCAAGACGAGCTGCCATTTCCCCCATTGCCGATAATCGCTGCAAATGAGCAACTTTACGTTGTAGTTGACGGGTTTCGGTGACTTCCTGAAGCAGGATAATCTGGCCTGGTTCTTTATCCAGCGGGCTGGTAGAAATATGGACCAGACGTCCGTCAGCCAGTGAAACATCATGACCATCATCTTCACGGGGTTTAAATGCACGCTTGATGACATCAATCCAGCGTTGTCCAGTTAATGGCTCACCCAACAGATTAATAGCCACCTGATTACAATCTTGAACTAAACCAGAACCATCGATTACCACTACACCACCTGGGATGACTGCCAGTAAACTGCTAAGACGATCAGCAATGCGACTTTCTGAAGTCGATGTTTTGGGCTGGGTAACAGGTGGCGTCCATACTGGACGATTTTCAACAAACGCAGCTGCGCGCTGAATGGTTTTTAACGATAAGGGGCTTTCACTCGCCGGAGAGGATTCAGGCCATTGCAGATTCATCTAGTTTGCTCCACTAAAGGGTTTCAATAGTGGTTTAGCAAAATGTATGCCCTGTTTTTTATTTATTAAAAATCAACAGGTTAAATTAAATAATTTAATTTCCGAGTCAAATTTCAGGCGCTTTGCTTAGCTTGTTTCAATATCGCGCTGAATACCGTATTTTCGCATTTTCTCAACCAGCGTTGTACGGCGCATTTTTAAACGGCTGGCAGCATGTGCGACCACCCCGGCCGCCTCATCCAAAGCCTGTTTAATCAGTAAATATTCCAGATTCGCCAAGTGCTCCCGTAAATCAAGTCCATTTTCGGGAAGGGTATCCAGCTTCGTCAAACTTTCATCTACAGGGTGGTAACCATTGATCTGATGTGCAGCCTCGGAAAATCCTGCCTTAGCGGTTACTTTTAATACGTTTGCTGTTTCAGGACGCGCAGAAATAGCATCAGTGATAATCTCCGCCAGAGGCTCCCCTTCAATCTGATATTTTTCCGGTAGATCATCAAAGTCCACCGTGCCATACGGATATAAAATAACTAAGCGCTCGACGACATTCGCCAGTTCGCGAACATTGCCAGGCCAACTATATCGACATAAAGAAGCAATAGCGGCCGGAGTAAATCGCACAGCCCCACGATTTTCATGTTCAATACGCTGTGTCAGCTCATGGATCAGTAATGGAATATCCTCGGGACGATCACGTAATGCGGGCATTTCAATAGGAAAAACATTCAGACGATAAAACAGATCTTCCCGGAAACGACCATCATCGATGTGGGTTTCTAAATTTCGGTGAGTAGCCGCAATGACCCTGACATTAGCTTTTTGTGTTTTATTGCTACCCACACGTTCAAAGGTTCTTTCTTGCAGTACCCTTAACAATTTAACCTGCATCGGTAGAGGCATATCGCCAATTTCATCAAGAAACAGCGTGCCACCTTCAGCCATTTCAAAACGCCCTTTACGAGCCGTTATCGCTCCAGTAAATGCGCCCTTTTCATGACCGAATAACTCGCTTTCAAGAAGTTCACCAGGAATGGCTCCACAATTTACCGGGACAAAAGGTTTTTCGCGTCGAGAAGAAAAATAATGCAGATTACGCGCTACCACTTCCTTACCCGTTCCTGACTCCCCTAAAATCAGCACATTGGCTTCAGAATCTGACACTTGCTGAATCATTTTCTGAACCCGTTTCATCTTTAAACTGTTGCCAACCAGTGAACGAAACAGAGGTTCGGTTTCCAGCGTGTTATCAGTCTGATTCCGATAAACATTTGCTTGCTGTAACGCATTATTTAACTGAGGATATTTGACAGGATAACTTAGAGCACCGATCGTACCCGGAAACTCGCTTACAGGATTTTGCGGATAGCCAAGGGTAAAGACCGGCACTCTGGCCTCGTGGTTAACCAGTTCACGGAGCAATTGTTTGGTCTGACTAGCGCCGCCGCAATCTCCTACCAGTGCCATCGCGATATCATTTAAATCACCAATATTCTCAAACCAACTTTCCATGTTTTTCACTACCACAGCGTGGCAATTCACAAACGCTATAAGCGTGGAAAGTGTTTCTCGGCGTTGTGGATCAATATCTATCACCAAGATATTACACGCGTTCATAACTGCTCCTGAAGACAAGGCTACTCTGAGCCCGCCGGTCTAACTGTAAGGGTTTGTTAAATCAAGTTAAGCACTTTAAAGTAGGTTGTCAAAAAAATGACACCCTGCTCTGGAACGTTTACCGAGGCAAACGTGCTAACTAATTGGATTGATAAGCAGTTACGGCTTTTTGAGTGAACTTGGCATCGCGCAATTGTAATTGCAGGGAATGCTTCCCTTGTTGGCAATGCGCAATAAGTTGATTGTTGATATCAATGAGTGACTCTAGCTCGGTAGTCAATCCCTCAATCTCTGAGAAATCCTCGGCAAGGGGAAATACAGCCTGCAATAAAAGCTGTCTCTGTTTCTCTATTGGATCGAGGTCTTCCCATTTTTGCTGTTTGGCTAACTCCAGCATCGTTTGGGTAAGCTCTGATGCCTGTTTCAGTGTTTTAAGTTTTTCTTGTGGAGATGACATTGTTAATCAGTGATATTCAGCAGGGATGTTATCCCAACCGGCTTTAACTTCCATCAGTAAGCTACTGACTTCATCGAGGATAGCAACATCATTCGTCACGTTGGCTTCTAATAAACGTCGGCCCATATATTCATAAAGTGAGTCAAGATTTGCTGCAACTTCACCACCCTTTTGAGCATCAAGACTGGTCCGTAAGCCTTGGATAATATTCATGCCCCAAGTAATCTGCCTGCTTTTTTCTGCAATATCATTACGAGCAATACAGCCTTTGGCGGTTGCAATTTTTGATAAAGCACCTTCCATCAACATCTGAATAATACGATGCGGGGAGGCGAAATTCACCTCTGACGCCACCGCGCCTCGGCCATAACCTTCCAGCGCTTTTTTATTGATCATGTTTTGCATCATCCTAAGTTTAGCTCTGTGTTAATTATTTCTACTATTATTCAATGAAGCCAGTTGTTGCGTTAAAAAGCTCGATGTATTGTTCAGGCTGCTCACAAGCGTATCCAATGCACTGAATTGTGCACGAATTCTGGCCTCTACGGAAATCATCCGATCTTCCATCCGTAAAATTTGCTCATCCATCCCCTTGACCTGAGTCTTCAAACCTTCTTCCCGGGAGTCAATCAACCCATTTGTGGCTAACCAACCATTGGCAAGAGTAGACAATTTAGCGGCAAAACCGCCGCTTTCAGAGGCAAATAAATTTACAAACGAATCAAAATCATTATTCATGATTTCAGTGATACGATCCGAATCGACCTCCATTACACCTTGCTTATTGATTGATACACCCGCTTCAATCAGATAACTAAATGATGATCCATCAATAGATGTACCGGCATTTAATACATCAAATATTTGCCGCTCAAGTGTTAATAAAGTGCTATCTGCCTCAAGCTGACCTTTACGCTGATTATTAATTTCAGTACGCAATGCATTAAATGCTGTTGCAAAAGCCTGGACCGATTCGAGAATTTTTTCGTCGTTGCGGGAAACACTTAATGTAGTTGTTCCAACTGAGGCGGCATTAATTGTCACCCCATCAATTGCTCCGGTAAATGTATTTGAGTTACTGCTAACATCAAATCCATCTACTCTAATCAAAGCATTTTGTGCAGAAGAAATTGGTGCACGAAATTGCACGCCACCTTCCGGGTTATACGCTAAAGCAGATAAACCATCCTCGTCGGTATTGTTACCATCGCCGTCGGTTACACTTATGCGCAATGCATTATCAACACCGGTTTCTTTTGAAGATAGCACCAAACGAGCCCCATCATCACCGGTAACAATGGTCGCTGAAACACCTGTATTATCAGTTGCGTTGTTGATAGCGTCACGTATACCAGCAAGTGTGTTATTGCTGCTATCGATGGTCAATTCGAAACTATTTGCACCAATACTGATATTCATCGTTCCTTCGCCGACAATAGTATTGGAATCGGTATAGGCTTTGGTGGCAATTTTATCTCGTTCAGCTAGGCTAACCACTTCGATATTGTAATTACCGGCAACAGCATTGCTCGATACCGAAGTACTCATAATAGAATCGTTGCCGCTTGATGCTTTAAAAACCTGGAATTTCTGCGGCGAATTGAGATTTGTCATTGCTGTCTGAAAAGCAGCAACTTTGCTTTTTAAAGAGCCATAAGCACTGATCTGGGCATTAACAAATGATTTTTTTGTCGTTAAGTTATCGATTGGCCGACGTTCAATCGCCATCAGCTGTGTGACAATGTCATTGACATCTAGTCCTGAACCGATGCCTGGTGCTTGTATTGTAGCCATGATAATGCTCCCGATTAGTGTGTAATTTTAAGCAAATTACACGCCAATCAAACCCTCATTTCCAACAACATGCCGCGATACTCTTCAAGAGAGCTGCGAAGCACTAATAATTCTTCAGCAGGGATCTGCCTGATCACTTCATCAGTTTCAGAATCAATTACTCTAATGATAGTGTCGCCGCTTTGATCATCCACTGAAAATTGTAATGAACGATTCATACTCTGCATGTAGCTATTAAGCTCGACAACGCGATCTTGAATCGCCGCTAATTGCTCATCCGTTGCTTCCAATTGCTTGGCGAGCGCGTTGGGCTGAGCAACAACATTAACACGTTGCATAGTGGCAACCCCTGAAACAACTTCAGCAGGAACATTACTGCCCTGCTGAATACTGCTAGAAGTTGATAATGACACTGAATCAGTTTTAACTGTGAAATCGTTTGTGGTCATTCCTTCATCCTCCAAGAATATCGGGTAAGCGCTTCCCGGCTATTTGCCGGGAAGGCCTCCCGGTAACTTATCCGAGTAATGAAAGTGCTGTCTGAGGCAGAGTATTCGCCTGCGCCAGGATTGAAACACCAGCCTGCTGCAAGATCTGTGCACGAGTCAGGTTAGCAGTTTCAGCAGCAAAGTCAGCATCTTGGATACGGCTACGAGCAGCTGTCAAGTTTTCTGCATAGTTTTGCAGGTTAGAAATAACCGCTTCAAAACGATTTTGCAGGGCACCATAAGTAGCACGTGATTGGTTAACAGTGTCCAGCGCAGTACTTAAATTAGATAGTGCGGCTGAGGCTGCACCTGCAGTACTTACATCAACTGTACCAGTTGCACCCAGTGCTGAAGCATAACCGGCAATACCTGTCATACTTACTGTCGAAATAGACAACTGGTTCGATGCAGCACCACTAGCACCAACTTGGAAAGTCAGTGAATTCACAGCACTCAACAAGCCATTGCCAGCGAATTCAGTAGTCTGGATAATACGTGAGATTTCCTGAGTTAACTGATCCACCTCAGCCTGGATACCAGTACGGTTACCAGTCGTGGCGTTAGCTGACTGTACGGCCAGTTCACGAATACGTTGTAAGTTGTTACCAATTTCACCTAATGCACCCTCAGCAGTTTGACCGAGAGAGATACCATCTGATGCATTACGAACCGCTTGGTTAGTACCACGGATATCACGAGTCAGCTGTTCAGCGATGAACAGACCTGCGGCATCATCTTTTGCGCTATTAATACGCAGACCAGATGATAAACGCTGCAGTGATTGATTCAGACTGCTTTGTGATGATTCAAGATTACGCTGTGCATTTAAAGATGCCAGATTCGAGTTAACAATAACCGCCATGAGAATTCTCCTAGGCTTTTAAGGGCATTTTGCCCCACTAAACATGGCGGAC
>NZ_JAUSCC010000134.1 GCF_030651745.1 Methylophaga sp. | reverse complement strand
GATTGGTTTAATGAAACGCGAATCGGGGTGGCGTTAGTTGCTTGTGAATTCATAGTCATATACTCGTTTAATTACAGGATGCATTGAGCATTAATCGGACGCACTGCGATAACGTTCGCGTAAGCGGTTACGGATACTGATAGCGGTTAAATTCAACACAACAATCAGCATAACCAGTATCAATGCTGTGGCATAAACCAACGGACGTGCTGCCTCGACGTTAGGACTTTGGAAACCAACATCATATATATGGAAGCCCAAGTGCATAATTTTGCGTTCTAAATGGATGAACGGGAAAGTCGCATCAACCGGCAATGTCGGAGCCAGTTTCACTACACCCACCAGCATTAGTGGTGCAACCTCACCAGCGGCTCGGGCAATCGCCAGAATCAAACCGGTCATCATTGCCGGTGTGGCTAATGGCACAATAACTTTCCACAAGGTTTCCGCTTTGGTGGCACCTAACGCCAAACTACCCTGACGAATGGTTGATGGAATCCGTGCCAGACCTTCTTCGGTCGACACGATAACAATCGGCAGTGTTAATAATGCCAGCGTTAATGAAGCCCAGAATAAACCCGGCGTACCAAACGTCGGTGTGGGCAGCGCCGCTTCATAGAACAGCCTGTCAAGATTGCCGCCTAAAAAGTAAACGAAGAAACCCAAACCAAATACACCATAAACAATTGATGGCACACCGGCGAGGTTATAAACCGAAATGCGGATAATGCGTGTCATCAAACCTTGTTTGGCATATTCACGCAGATAAATGGCCGCCAGAATACCGAACGGTGTCACCATAATTGACATGACAAATACCATGGTGACCGTACCGAAGATAGCCGGGAAAATACCGCCTTCAGTGTTGGCCTCACGTGGTTGCTCTGATAAGAACTCCCAAAGGCGTTCGACATACTGGCCCATTTTGGTTGGCACAGACATGGTGTTTGGCGCGGTTACCCTAACAATATCTGCCAGAGAAATCGCAACTTCCTTGTTGTCACTCATGCGCATTTGCAAAGTGTCACGCTTGGTACTCTGATAAAGCACATCCAGATCTTTACGTAATACCTGATAGTCGATTTCTAACTGAGCACGCGCTTCGGCAACACGGGCTTCTTCTGCTGCACGCACATCAGCTGATGGATTGCGCAGTTCCAGACGACGCAAATCTAGTCGCAGCTCATTTAATCTCGTGCTGATCCTGCCGATTTCGCCTTTTTCAATTCTCTGAATATCGCGATGCAATTTCAGACTGCGATCTACTGATTCTTGAATCATTGGCCAGAAATTAGCATCTGCGGCTGTGGCAATCACTTCACCTTCACGTTGCAATGCTAAAGGATAGCCATAAAAGTTACCCCACTCGCGACGCTCAACCACATACGCCGTATCCGGGTAACGGAAATCTTCCATACCCAGTTCAAGGTACCAGACGAAGTCACGGCCAGTCTGGTCACGGTTACCTTGTTTAATCAGATAACGCGTCACCAGCTCGATATCATCTGGTACATAATTGCCGGCATCTCTGGCAACTGCTGAAGGAATCGTTTGTGAACGTACGACTTCACCCAATACCACTGTTTGTTTACCGGTATGGTCGTTAATTTCAATTTCAGCGACATCAGCAGGCCAGAAATGTCCAAAGCCACGTACCGCAATCAGACCTATCAAGCCGACCACCATAATCATACAGATGGCCACTGCACCGCCATTCAGCCAAATCCACGGCGCACCACTTTTAAACCATGTTTTCATTTTTGATCCTTAAATGCCAATTACAGGTTGCTGTAGCGGGCACGCAGCCGCTGACGAATAATTTCGGCGAAGGTGTTGACGATAAATGTCAGAGCCAACAACACAAGAGCCGCTAAGAACAGGATTCGGAAATGTGACGAACCGACTGCCGTTTCAGG
>NZ_JAUSCC010000130.1 GCF_030651745.1 Methylophaga sp. | reverse complement strand
AAATTAGCTGAAGATCCCAGATTTTTGAATGCAGCCGCTTAACGATTTTATTTCAGGACTCGCCCTATGAACGCCACCAGTAAACTGTTTTTTTCTTCGCTGCTCAGCGGCAAAAATCTGTTTTACCTCATCTTGATTATTCTTTTCACTGGCTTGGCGCTGGCAGGGATCTGGTTACTTGTTACCGGGCAATCTGCTTTGATTTATCCAGACCCATTGGTTACTGCCGGTATCAGTGGACTGAGCGTCATTTTAGCGGTGTTATTTGCTTTGATAGTAGCTTATCAGCCGCTCAGCAAAATCAAACAATCCATGGACGAAATGGAACTGCAAAACCGCCATAACCAGGATGCGATTTTACGATTACTCGATGAAATGGGTGATCTGGCGGATGGTGACCTGACAGTTACGGCGACCGTGACCGAAGATATTACCGGCGCCATTGCCGACTCGGTCAACTACACCATCGATGCTTTACGCAGTCTGGTAGCCCAGATCAACTCCACCACATTGCAGGTTGCTTCTGCAGCACAGGAAACCCAGGCGACTGCTTTACATTTAACCGATGCCAGTGAGCACCAGGCGCAACAGATTTCTGAAGTCAGCTCGGCCATTACCCAAATGGCCGCCTCTATCGAACTGGTTTCTGAAAATGCCAGCCAATCTTCTGAGGTTGCGAAACAATCGGTAAGTCTTGCTGTACAAGGTAACGGTGCGGTGAAAAAAGCTATCCACGGTATGGATACAATCCGCGAGCAAATCCAGGAAACCTCCAAACGGATGAAGCGTCTGGGTGAAAGCTCTCAGCAAATCGGTGAAATCGTTGAACTGATTAACGACATCGCCGAACAAACCAATATTTTGTCTTTGAATGCCGCCATTCAGGCTGCCATGGCAGGTGAAGCCGGTCGAGGTTTTGCGGTGGTTGCTGACGAGGTTCAACGACTGGCGGAACGTTCAGGCAGTGCCACCCGACAAATCGATGCCTTGGTACGTACCATCCAAAGTGATACCAGTGAAGCGATCAGCTCCATGGAACAAAGTACGGCTGAGGTAGTTTCCGGAGCTCGCTTATCACAAGATGCCGGTGCTTCTTTGGAACAGATTGAAACGGTATCCCAACAGTTAGCAGAATTGATCAACAATATTTCCAGCAATGCGAAACAACAGGCTACAGCGGCGATTAGTACATCCGAAAACATGAGTGTAATTCAGGAAATTACCATGCAGACTTCAACCGGCACCAATGAAAGCGCGGCGGCGATCGGTAGACTGCTGGAACTGACAAACGAACTGCGTAAGTCAGTCTCTGGTTTCAAATTACCTTAATACAGCCTGAGCCGGCGGAGAAGCGCATATGACCCAATCCAGAGGCAACTACAATGCCCTGACATGGCTGCAGGATGAATTGCAGAAGTCACTCGCTGCAGCATTACAATCGGTTCAGACCTATATCGAAGATCCGCAACAATCTGAAACACTGAGCCGCTGTGTTGAGCACCTGTATCAGGTCAACGGTACGCTGGAAATGCTCAATCTGGATGGCGCGCAGATGCTTGCCGCTGAAATGCAATCCATTGCCGGCTACATGCGTTCGTTTCCTGAAGATAAACAGAACTCTGCACTGGAAACCTTGACCCGCAGTCTTATCCTGCTGCCAACCTATTTGCATAAGTTGAATGAGAAGTTTCCAGATAATGCTTTGTGCGTGCTGGGTTCAATTAATGAATTAAGAGCGTTGCGCGACAAACCGGCGATTGCAGAAACTGATATATTCCAACCGGATCTGACTGTTGAACTTCCCGAAGGAATTGCACCTAACCCCGCTCAGACAGCCCCGCCATTGGAATTGGAAAGACATAAAATAACCCATGTCTTTCAACACCTGCTGCTGACGTGGATGCGTGAGCAGGATGATAAAAGCCTGCGCAAAATGCGCGGTATTTTGCGTCACTTGCGTCTGCAATGCATACAACAAAAAACCACTTTGTTCTGGTGGGTGGCAGAAGCTTTATTGGAAGGATTGGTCCATCGAGGTATCCGTGATGATGCCATCGCCAAACAGCTTATCGGCAAAATGGCCTCCCCCATCAGACTGGTTTGTGAGGGTGATGAAAATTCACTACTCGCTGGTTATCCCGAAGTTTTATTAAAACAGCTGTTGTTAGTCGTGGCTCGTTCAACCAGTTACGGGCCCTTAGTCACTGGAGTGAAACAAAGCTTTGGGCTGACATTTTATGATCAGGCCTCACAACTTATTGGTCATAGTGATTCAGCGTTGCAAGAAGCTCAAAATGCGTTACTAGAACAGCTTGAAGAATTAAAAGAACGGATTAGCCAGTTTGATACCGCAGAAGATCAGGCGGATGAGGCGGTCAACGATATCAGTGTGCAACTTCTGAGCATGGCGGATACGCTTTCTCTGCTTCAACACCAACAACAAAGTGATCTCTTACATAGCCAACATACCGCGCTGCAAAAATGTCTGACCACAGACAAGGCTTACCATGACCAACTGGCTCTGCTGGCAGATGATCTGCTGCAAATCGAAGCACGACTCAGACAGACTGATGCTTCTGATGCCATTCACCGGCAGTTACAGAAAACCGTATTAAGCGAATGCCTTAACGAATTAGCCAGTATTAAAGAATTACTGATCCTGCAATCCAATCAACCAGCAGAAGCAACCAATGCTGCACAGGAAAACTTTACCAACAGTTTAAAAATGCTGGCCGGTAGTCTGGATATTCTGAACATTAATAATGCCGCTGAACTGTTTACTTTTCTGGCGAATAAATTTGTTGATGACGCGTCATTATTATCTTCCGAACAATCTCAGCAGGATCTGGCCGAGATATTAACCTCGGCAGAAATTTATCTGGAAAATCTGCATCGCACCGGTCAAGGCGATGAAAACAGTCTGCAATCAGCCCTGTACAGAATGCAGCATTTTGGTCAAAGCCCGCCGCAAATTTTAGCGCCAGAACACCATACAGCTGTACCGCTGGAAACATCCGTCACAGCAGAAGTCAGCGATGATGAAGCTTCATCTGAAGCCCTTGAATTAGTGGACTTTGATTTATCTGTTGCAGAGGATTTTGCTGAGGACGAAACAGAAACCGAAGCTTTGCCTTTGATGGATTTTATTCCATCGCCGATTGAGCTCAACCAAGCCGAAACGGATACAACAGATGAATCCTTGGACTTCATTGATTTCGAAGAGCCATCGTCAGAAAAAGTCGCCCCCCTTGAACTTCAGCAAAATACTGAAAATGAATCTGCCAGTGGCTGGCGATTTGCTCCGCATATCAACAGCGAAGTCGCTGAAGTGTTTGTTGAAGAAGCCAATGAGGTTCTAAATGAATTGCAGCAGTTATTGCCAGTGTGGTGTGAGATACCTGAAGCAGGTGACTTAAGCACCATCCGACGCCATTTTCACACGCTCAAAGGTAGTGGCCGGATGGCTGGGGCGGAAACTATTGCCAACATGGCACAAGCTATCGAACATTTATTGAATCAGCTGTTGGATGGCGAGTTACCGGTTTCGGATGAAATCATGGCCTTGGCCATGGAAGCAGTACCGGAAATAAAAGACTGTTTACAGCTATTTACCCAAGCACAATCTGACTTTACTCAATCAGCCGAAGCGCTAACCATCTTAGCCAGACAGCTGAATGAGCAAGACAACGTACTGGAAATTCCCGCAGAAACAGTTGTTGTTGCTGATGAGGAGGATGAAGACCAAGCCTTACAGGATATTTTCTATCTGGAAGCTGAACAACATCTGCAAACCCTGTTTGCCGAAACGGCTATTTTGCAAGCCGGTAAAGTCATCAATAAAACCATGCTCAGTGCAGCGCATTCTCTTAAAGGCTGCGCCAACATTGCTGGCGTAAAACCTGTGGCCATCATCGCCACCCAGTTGGATCAGACATTCCGTAATCTCTATCATCAACAACAATCATTCACTGATGAATCAATCAGTGATTTGAACGATATTATTATTGAATTAAGCCAATTACTGCAGGCCGTGAAAACCAGCTCAGACGAGCCCGATATTCGTTTATTGGACAGACGTATTTTTGAGCTTTGTCCGCAAAAAGCTGATCATTCCCACAGCGCTCCACTCGACCCGGAGCAGCTTGTCAGCTTTCTTGAAGAAACAGACGGCTTGCTTAATGACTATAGTCAGCAGCTTGAACAATGGCAGCAAACCGATGACGAAGCGCCACTGTCCTTGCGGCAAACGTTAAACACGCTAGCAGAAAATGCTGAAAACGCATCACTGCAGCAGCTCGCTGCACTTTATCAATTGATGCAGCGATTGATCATGCATCCTCAAAGTCGCAGCAATAATCTGAAATTATTGCTTGATGAAGCATTAGAGATTGTTAACGACCAGATTGAAGCATTGATCCAACATAAAGTACCGGCTGATTTTACCGCTTTCCGCGAGCAAATTCGTTCTACCTTAACAGCTTTGGACACTGTATCGACTGTTGATGTGGATCCGGAAATTCTCGAGGCCTTTACCGAAGAAGCCGCTGAATTATTGATCTCCACTGACCGAGCCATCAAACAGTGGCAGTCAGAACCCGATAGCCCTGCCGGATCGATGCAGTTACAACGTGATTTACATACGCTTAAAGGTGGCGCGAGGCTAACTGCCACAACAGCAATGGCAGATCTGACACATCAAACCGAAACATTGGTACTGTCAGTGACAGATCGTGCTGAAAAACCTGATGAAAGCTTTTTCAATCTATTGCAGCGCTGTCAGGATCGCCTGACAGAAATGCAGGAGCAATTAGCCAACAGGGCGCACATCCCAGCAGCCATCGATTTACTGCAGGACATTCAGCAATATTCCGGTTACGTGCCAGCCGATATTGACAATATGGATACGTTGGCAGAGTCACCTGCATATATTGAACATTCAATGCCGGAGCTCCAGAGTCTGACCGACGTATCCCCCGTAAAAACCAAAGCCAGTTCTCAAAGCTCTGAAAAGATCCGCGTCCGTGCTGACCTGCTGGATTATCTGAGCAACTTTGCCGGTGAAGTCAGTATTACCCGCGATCAGGTCACCCAACAACACGGTGTAATGCATCTACAGCTTGAAGAAATGGAAGAAACGGTTGCCCGTTTGCATGAACAGTTACGCAAACTGGAAATAGAAACCGAAACCCAGATCCTGTTCCGTTACGAAGACACGGTTCAAGATACCAATGCCGAATTTGATCCTTTAGAGCTGGATCGTTTTTCGACCATCCAGCAGCTATCACGCAGTCTGACCGAAACTGTTAACGACTTGAATAACATCAGCCGTTCGATGGGTAATCTGATGCGTGAAACAGATATTCTGCTACTGCAACAGTCACGCCTGAACACCGACCTGCAACAAGGCTTGATGCACACTCGTCTGCTGCCGTTTAACTCGATAGTGCCACGACTGGAAAGGATTGTTCGACAAACTAATAGTGAACTGGATAAACAATCCCAGTTATTGGTCAGCGGTGCCGATTTAGAATTGGATAGAACCATTCTTGATAGATTGGTGGCACCCATTGAACATATTCTGCGTAATGCCATAGCACATGGTTTGGAAACCGCTGAGGAACGCGCGCAGCAAGGTAAAGAACCAACCGGCCAACTGCAAATCACTATGCAACGTGAAGGTTCTGAGGTGTTAATCACCATTGCTGATGATGGTCAGGGACTGAATATCGAAAAAATCAAACAGCGTGCGATCGCTCAAAATTTAATTGATCCGCATAACATCCCCAACGAGCAATCCCTGATTCAGTTGATCCTCACTTCAGGATTCAGCACGGCCGACAAGATTTCACAACTGGCCGGTCGCGGGGTCGGAATGGATGTGGTCAGTAATGAAATACGTGCACTGAAAGGCCGTTTATCCATCAGTTCACAACCCGGTAAAGGTACTCAGTTTCATCTGCGACTGCCATTGACATTGTCAGTGATGCAAGCCTTATTGATCTCGGTAAATCAGCAGCAGTTTGCTGTTCCATTATCAGCAGTTAACGCAGGTGAACGCATCAGTCTGCAACACATCCGTGAATTGATGGCACAGGAAAAGCCCAACTATACTTTTCATGGTGAACATTATGACTTTGTGCCATTGAGTAACTTACTCGGCCAACCGCTGAATTTGCTGGATAATCTGCGACAGCAAATGCCGTTGCTGTTATTCCGCAGTGGCGATATTAAAATTGCACTGGCCGTTGATAGTATTGATAGTAACCGAGAAATCGTTATCAAATCCGTTGGCGCGCAGCTGGGTCAGATTGATGCGATAAATGGTGCCACTATTCTCGGTGATGGCCGCGTTGTATTTATTCTTGATATTCCAAGCTTAATTGACAGCTATCAAACGCCAACCGGAACCACTAACCTGCAACAGGCCAGTGAAAGCTATCAACAGATAGCAGCTGACCGTAAACCTATGGCGATGATTGTTGATGACTCGATTACTATGCGTAAGGCAACCGGTAGCCTGTTAACACGGCTGGGCTTTGATGTGGTTACCGCAAAAGATGGGGTGGAAGCGTTGGCGCAGCTTTACGAACAAACTCCGGATATCGTTTTATTGGATGTGGAAATGCCACGTATGGACGGTTTTGAATTCGCCTCCATCATCCGCAACGATGTACAGTTTAAACACCTGCCGATTGTGATGATTACCTCGCGTACTGGCGAAAAACATCGTCAACGCGCCATGACCATCGGAGTCAATGCCTATCTCGGTAAACCTTATCAGGATGATGAGCTGATCATTTCAATGAAACAACAGCTGGGTAACCGCTATCCTGCTGAGCAACGGTAAATATAACAAAGGCGATTATGAGCAAAGAATCTGATTTTATTCATTGCATGTTGATTCCGCTCCGACAACATTATTTGTTGCTGCCAAATCCAACCATTGCCGAAGTTATTCCATTACCTCGGCTGACTGACAGTGATATCGACTCAGCTTGGTATATCGGCCAGTTTTTCTGGCGCGATTTGCCGTTACAGGTAATTGATCTCGAAACGTTGATCGGTAGCGGACAGCAAAACAACCGGCAGATTAATAAACTTTGCGTGATCAATGGCATTAATAACGAAGCCAAAATCAAGCATTATGCGGTAGCATGCTGCGGTGCTCCACAACTGATAACAATAAATGAAACAGCGCTGCAACCTACCCACGACATTGTTGATTCAGACTGGTTACATTGTCAGATTAAGATTGGCTCCAATGTCGCTTTTATTCCAAAATTAGACAATATTGAAACTCATCTGCAAAACAGTTTGTCCGGTAATACATCCTCTGACAATTTGCTTTAAGATACCGGCATGAAAATTCACATACGTATAGCTACGCTGCTGATGCTTGCAGCCTTTTTACCTGTCCAGGCCACTGCGGCAACAGATATCAATCAACAACGCAAGATCTATCAGCAAGCTAAAAAAGCGCTGCAAACGCACCAGCTTGCTCAATTCAGACAATTGCGTGAGCAACTGGGTGATTACCCGCTGCAGGAATATCTGGATTATTTATATCTGCAGCATCGGGTAAATGATTCCGAAGCGGCAAACATCAAACGCTTCTTACAGACGCGTGAAGAGAGTTTTTTCAAAGCCCGGCTGCGCAGTGCCTGGTTAGATAAACTGGCAAAAGACCAGCAATGGCAACAATATCTGGAGTTTTATCAAGCCCCTCAGTCTGCTGCTCGTGAATGTCATTATGCCCGAGCATTGATTGCCACCAATCAAACACAAGCCGCTGTCGAAGCCTTTGAAAAACTCTGGCTGGTGTCGACTTCCCAGGATAAAGCCTGCGACCCGGTGTTTCAGACAGCAACCCAACGTGGCTGGTTAACTGATGATTTACGCTGGCAGCGAATGATGCTGGCATTACGCAACCAACAGTTCCCTTTGGCCAATTTCTTAGCCAAAACAGTAAAGCAGAGCAATGCTGCTCAGGCTTGGGCCAAACGCTGGGAAGATATTCATAACAATCCTGTCAGCTTGCTGTCACAGCTCCCTGCAGCAGCGCCAAGTCAAAGCGTGTCTTTGGCGCAGGATGTGCCAATGGCTCGTGAAATCATTATTTATGGTTTAAAACGACTGGCAAGACAAGATTTCGAGAAAGCCTATTTTCACTGGAAACGTTTGCAAAACAGCTATTTGTTTTCAATCGATGAACGCCATGATGTGCAAGGCACTATAGGGATGTGGGCGGCATTAAATAAAGATGATCGAGCACTCTATTTTTATGGCGACACACCAAACCATCCTTGGCGAGTACGTGCTGCCTTATGGCAACAAAACTGGAAAGAAGTACAAAAAGCCATCGGCAGTCTTGATATAGAAGTTCGCCAGGAAACTCGCTGGCAATACTGGTTGGCGAGAAGCATGGCTGAACTTGGACAACGTGCGGAAGCTGAGGCGATATGGCGGACCTTAGTAGATGAACGTGATTTCTACGCATTTTTAGCTGCAGACAAAGTCGGTGCAGAATATGCAATGAATCATCATCCGATTGTCGCAGAAGCCTCGGAAAGTAATGGCATCGTGAATTCCGCTTCGGTAAAACGCATGCGTGAGTTTTATCTGCAGGATGAATTACTGGATGCCCGCCGCGAAGCCTATTTTCTGCAGCAGACATTAACTCCACGCGAATTACAGATTGTGGCAACCGAAACTCATAGATGGGGCTGGCATAATCAAACAATTGCCCTATTAGGCACTGCACGGTATTGGGACGCCTTGGATTTACGTTTTCCGGTGCTTTATAGCAACGAAATACGACAAGCCAGTGCCAATGTCGGAGTTGATGCATCATGGCTGCTTGCCATTGCCAGACAGGAAAGTGCCTTTAATCCTCAAGCACGTTCTCACGCTGGAGCGATGGGTTTAATGCAAGTCATGCCAGCGACTGGCAAACAAATAGGTGGATGGATTAATAAACCATTAAAACAGGATTCTGAGCTTTATAATCCTGCGCGCAATATTGAAATGGGCAGTTTTTATATCAGCCGTATGCAAGATCAATTTCAAAGTAATCCCGTGCTGGCAACCGCTGCTTACAATGCAGGGCCACATCGTGTTTCGCGCTGGTTACCGGAACAAACCATGCCTGCCGATATCTGGGTAGAAAATATTCCATTTACCGAAACGCGTCGTTATGTCCGTGCTGTATTAAGTTTTGCAGCAACTTACGACTATCAGCTAAAAGTCCCCATCAAGCGGATGTCGGATCGGATGCCTGCAGTGCGGCCCAGAAATACTTAACGTCTCGATATGCAAATATTTAAAGTAGGTGGCTGTGTTCGGGATCGCTTACTGGGCTTACCGGTAAAAGACCGGGACTGGGTGGTAGTTGGTAGTAATGTCGAGGAAATGTTAGCTCAGGGCTTCAGACCGGTGGGCAAGGATTTCCCAGTCTTCCTGCATCCCGCTACGCAGGAGGAATATGCGCTTGCTCGTACTGAACGCAAAACTGCCCCCGGCTATCACGGCTTTGAATTTCATGCCTCTCAGGAAGTCACCTTAGAAGAAGATCTCGCCAGACGGGATTTGACCATTAATGCAATGGCAGAAGATGCCAATGGCAAGGTCTTTGATCCCTTCAATGGGCAAGCCGATCTGCAAAATAAAATTCTGCGACATGTATCTCCGGCTTTTGTTGAAGATCCCGTGCGGGTCTTGCGTCTGGCACGTTTTGCAGCTCGCTTCGGCTTTCAGGTCGCTGATGAAACCAAACTGGTGATTTCCCAAATGATTGCCAATGGCGAACTGGAACATCTGGTCGCAGAACGTGTATGGCAGGAACTGGAAAAAGCTCTGCTGAGCAAACAACCATCCTTATTTTTTTACTGTCTGCGTGAGGTAGGCGCTTTAGCGATTCTGTTTCCGGAGATTGATCGGCTGTTTGGCGTACCACAAATTCCTAAATGGCATCCAGAAGTGGATACCGGTGTACATGTGATGCTGGTATTGGATCAGGCAGCCAGACTAAGCGATGACTTGGCGGTGCGTTTTGCTGCCTTGTGCCATGATTTGGGCAAAGGCACGACACCGGAAGATATTCTGCCAAGTCATAAAGGTCATGAAGCCCGCAGTATTACCCTGACTCAACAGCTGTGTGAACGCTTGCGTGTGCCGCGAGAAATTACCAGCTTGGCGATAAAAGTTGCAGAATTTCATACCCATAGTCATTTGCTATTCGAGTTATCAGCCGCTGAAGTACTGGCTGTATTTGAAGGTCTGGATGCGTTTCGCAAACCACAACGGTTTTCACAATATCTGCTGGCAGGAGAAGCCGATTTCCGTGGACGGCCTGGATACGAAGATGCCGATTTACCTGAGAAAGCGGCTTTTCAAGCCTGTTTTGATGCGAGCAGAGAAGTTAATGCCGCGCCTTTTATAGCTAAGGGTTTGCAAGGCCCGGCAATCGCCGCTGCAATCGCGGAGAAACGTTGCCAGATAATTGATGAAGTACTTGAACCGTTTCGTAAAAAACACTGAAACGACAACCACCTGACCATTACAGCGCCAAGTGCTTCACGTATACTATTTTCATTTTTAACAGACAGGATCTTTTCATGAGCAGTCAAATCTCCGCCAACTGGACCAGTGTTAACGCCGCCTGTCAGCCTCTGGTTGATAAATTAATCGACAATGCCCAAGCCCTGCAATTAGAAATCAGCTATTTATCCAATGGCACCCGCGTTGTTGATGCCGGTATCAAAGCCTCCGGCGGACTGGAAGCGGGCCGTTTGATTGGTGAAATCTGCATGGGCGGACTAGGCACGGCCACTTTGGGTAGTAACAGCGGCTTTGCTGACTGGCCCTGGTCGGTTAATGTGCATGCCAAAACTCCGGTTTTAAGTTGCCTTGGCAGTCAATACGCCGGTTGGAGCCTTTCTCATAAAAGTGAAGATGTAAAATTCTACGCACTGGGTTCTGGGCCAGGTCGTGCACTGGCTGCTCGTGAAGAATTATTCAAAGAGTTTGGCTATCAGGATAAAGCAGATTCCACTGTCATTGTGCTGGAAGTGGATAGCATGCCACCAGTTGAAATCGCCGAGAAAATTGCTGACAACTGCGCTATTAAACCTGAAAACCTGACCTTGATTTTGACCCCAACTACCAGCTTGGCTGGAGTAATGCAGATTGCTATTCGGGTACTCGAAGTCGCCATGCATAAAGCACATACCCTACATTTCCCTATGGATAAAATTGTCGATGGTTTTGGTACAACACCTGTTGCACCGCCAGGTGGAGATTTTATGACCGGTATGGGCCGCACCAACGATGCCATTCTGTATGGCGGTACCGTGCACCTGTTTGTGGACAGCAGCAACGATGAAGCAAAAGAGCTGGCAGAAAAAATGCCCAGTAACACGTCGTCAGATTATGGTCGCCCATTCGGTCAGATTTTCAAATCGTATGAATACGACTTTTTCAAAATTGATCCGATGCTATTCAGCCCGGCCAAAGTCATCGTTACCAGCACCCAGACCGGCAAGAGTTTTACTGCCGGTGAATTGAATGCTGATTTATTGAAACAATCCTTCGGGTTTTAATATCTGATCATGCCCCATGCCCGCATTGCCATATTTAACGACACCCATGGCTGGCATAGTGACCAATTAACTGCGTCATTGTCAGCGCTGGGTATGGAGGCTGTGCTTATCGATCTGGCGGATTGCCGGATCGATACGCGCAGCCCAACCGGATTGATCATTCCACAGTTTGAGAACACGTTACCTGATGCTGTTCTGGTCCGTGGCATCGCCCCCGGCAGTTTGGAACAGATCACTTTGCGTATGGATGTGTTGCATACCTTGGCCGAATTGGGTGTGCCGGTCCTCAATCCCGCCCATGCCATTGAGTTAACGGTAGACAAAGCCAGAACATCACTTAAACTGCATTTAGCCAATATTCCCTCACCACAAACCTGGGCCTGCGAAAATCGACAGCAAGCTCTGCTAATTGCCCGTGAAGAGCTTGCGAAAGGTTATAGTCTGGTCGTCAAACCCTTGTTTGGTTGCCAGGGAAAAGGCATTCAACGTATAGAACACTTATCGCAACTGGATCAGCTGTCCGTGGTCGGTGATGCCTATTATTTGCAACATTACGTTGCTCCAGTTCAAACCGGCCAATGGCAAGACTGGCGACTGATGGTGGTTCAGGGTGAAGTCATTGCAGCAATGACCCGTCGCTCAAATCACTGGATCACTAACTTCGCTCAAGGTGCCAGTTGCTTTGCCAGCACCGTCACTCATGAAATGGCACAACTCGCCATTCAGGCAACAGCAATAGTGGAGGCACCCTATGCCGGAGTCGATCTGATTCAGGATCAGCAGGGTCATTTCAGTGTATTGGAAGTGAATAGCGTACCCGCCTGGAAGGGTTTGTATCAGGCCACAGGCATTGATATTGCTGGTCGACTGGCGGCGATGGTGGCATCACATATTCAGCACATCAGACAGGTATCGCTCCCCGAACATGTTGGTTGAACAGCAGATTAATGATTGTGTCCGCTGGGCCTGTGAACAGGAAGTCAACGCTCCGAAACCCGGTAATGTAAATGTGTGGAGTGATGGTCACAATATGGCGGTGCAGGACTTTTTATTAAGTGCCAAAGCTATTGCTCCCGTCATGGCTCAACCGAATCTCAGCGTTGGCGAACGAATTCTGCAAGCAGTAGAGGCAACACGGCAAGTCGTTAATTGCAATACCAATCTTGGCATTGTGCTGTTGTTTGCTCCACTCTGTGATGCAGTTCAGCGCTGTTCAACTTTTGATGCATTATCCTTAGAACTCGAACAAACATTAAGCAGTCTGACGCTGGAAGATGCACATCTTTGTTATCAAGCCATTCGTCTGGCCGAAGCAGGTGGCCTAGGTGAACAAACCGAACAAGATATTAATCAACAGCCCAGCGTAACGCTGCGAGAAGCCATGTTATTAGCGCAACATCGAGATACGATTGCATTGCAATATGTTAATAATTACCAGCAAGTATGGGATATCGGCTATAAACAATTGACAGAAGCGCTGAAATGTGGGGAAAAGGTTGAATGGGCCACCACAATCGCGTATCTTTACTTACTAGCACGTGTGCCGGACACTTTGATTATCAGAAAGCAATCCCGGCATATCGCCCAGACAGTGGCACAGAAGGCACAGTTATTTATTTTAAAAATGAATAAAAATAGACCCCTAAGCAAATCAACAGCTGAGCTGACCGTCTGGGATCACGAATTAAAGAGTCGCGCCATAAATCCCGGAACCTCCGCAGATATGACCGCAGCAACATTGCTGCTGTTTGCGTTTGAGCAGGCGTTTGATTCGAACCGAATTTCAGTAGCACGATGCTTATAGCGGGCGGCACTGAGCAGGTGATACGTTCCTTTATTACGTATAAACCTCAACCTCACGAAAACGGTTGAGGAAAAAATGAGCCTTTTTGACAATTTTTTTG
>NZ_JAUSCC010000121.1 GCF_030651745.1 Methylophaga sp. | reverse complement strand
ATCTAAAAATGCCCTAAATCGGGCGGGTATGCTGTAAGTGGAGCGGGTATTTTGAAAACAGGACGAGTACTCTTTGGATCTAACATTAAAGCGGAAACATCGAACTTGAAAACAAATATCTGTCGTACTTGCAAGCACAATCGACTATATAGAGATTATTTGTAAACGTCAAAGCTTATTTTAGTAATAATCACAATATTACCCTCAATAGCAAAGCTATCAGGCTTAAATTAAGCATTAACAAGCATTTTCAAAACGATCTGCTTAATTTGTAGCAGGCAATGGTGGTGATTTTTGACGTCTTTCACGAAACCATCGTAATGCCGGTTTTTCGACATAATAATGCATCAATGTTGCCAATATAAAAGACGCTGCAAGCGCAATAACAACCCCGGTCAAACCAGATAAACCATAAGCATAACTGTGGTCTATGATGCCGTAACCGATATTTTGATGTACCAGATACAAGGAATACGACAGGCTGCCCAGCCACAAAGTGGCTTTGTTGACGATAAAGTTCAGGTAGCCGCTTATTGCCAACCCAAATACGGCATAACAGCTTAAAACAAAGATATTAAAAGGAGCCGGGTAGGCGATAATCGCGTGACTCATCGATAACGCAAGGAAGAAAACTTCGACTGCAGCCAAACTACCAATCTTATGCCAGCGATATAACAATATTCCGCTGATAAATAATGGAGCATAACTGGTAAATAATAAGTCCGTGGCAATAAACGAAAGTGCAGGGGATAAACTTTCCAGATTAATCACACCTATATAACTCAAGATTATCCAGCCAAATAACACTGTGCGTAATTGTTGCCAGTTTTTTAATGTATAAAACAGGATAGCCATCCAGGCGTAAAACGTCACCTCAATCACCAAACTCCAATAAGCACCATCAACATGCGCATGATTAAGGTAACTATGTAACAAGGTAAAGTTTAATAATGCCGAACTTAAAGGCACGGCTCGGTCATCTGGGCCCAGTGCCTGCACAGAGAGGAAGGTAAGAATAATGCCAACCCACAACGCGGGTAATAGACGAAACGCACGTGCTAATGCGAACTTGGCTGCATTTTCAGTACGTTCCAATGTCATGAAAATAACAAAACCACTTAGCATAAAGAATAGATGTACCCCGTAACGACCAAATTCGAGAAAACCTGGCGGGGTAAAGCCATGACCGTATAGTTCGTTGTAATAAGGTAGATAATGAAAAAGAACTACGCCTAAAGCTGCTATGCCTCTTAATGCATCAAGTGCTTGAAGCCGGTTTGTGGCCGGTGTCATACATCGCTCCTGCTGTAAAAGTGCTAACGAGTATAACGCCTGATAATTAACTCAGTCTTAACATAGGCTATAAAAACAGGAATTAGTATTGTTTGAGAAAAATTAGGCAACAACACAGTTTTTGCCTTTATGTTTGGCAATGTAAAGATTTCTATCGGCGCGACTGAGCAGAGCAAAAATACCATCATCTTGTTCACAATATTCCGTCAGCCCGATGCTGACAGTAAATTTAACGTTCTCACCACTGACCAGCGGCAGTGATAGTGTTTCAACACACTCACGCATACGCTCCGCTAAGGTCAAGGCAGAAGCCAATTCAGTTTCCGGTAAAATCATGGCGAATTCTTCACCACCGATTCGACCAAAAATATCGTAAGAGCGCTTAGACTGCATAATGCATTCGCTGAATAATTTGATAGCTTCATCGCCTGTATTATGACCATGTAAGTCATTTATCCGTTTAAAGTCATCAATATCAAACATCAGCAGACACAAGGTTCGATTATGACGTGATGTGCGTTGTAGCTCGGTTTCTGCCTGGGCAATAAATGCCCGGCGATTCCACAGACCGGTTAAGTCATCGGTATTGGCTAAATATTCCAGTGTTTTTGCTACTTCTTCCAATTCGAAATTCTTTTCCAGAATATCCAGGTTGGCTTCAAAGATATTGCGTAGCTGCACCATCATCTTAATTTGCAGTTCACTGTAATAATGGGTTTTGGTATCCAGCACGCATAATGTTCCAAATGGGTCTCCATTCGGCCAGATAACAGGTACACCGAGATAATTGACCATACCTAAACTGTGATCGTATTTATCTTTCCATTGTGGATTTTCATTTGCATTGGCGACAAACAGCGTTTGTTGCTGACGAATAACATATTCGCAATAGGTATCTGAATCCGTAAGTTGAAATTGTTGATTAATTTGATAAGGATTTTCTGTTGAACGGTTTTTAACCATTACTGCGAGTTCGTCACTTTCATTCACATGCGTCAGCAACACGACAGGCACTTCCATAAATTCAGCAAACAGATCAATCAGATCCTGCCATTGCTGAAAGTAATCATTGCTGACGATTGGATGGGACATATCCGCTCTATTTTTCAAGGAGTTGATCCTTATTGTGAAACTGCCTACGAGCATACAATAAATTTAAAACGAGTCCTCAACCTATTTATAGTGTCTCAAGCCCATGTGACATATTAAAGGTTATCAATCCACACAAAATGCTAATACGTTATCGAATTATTTTTCTAATACATTTCGTGTTTTTGCTGAGCGCTTGCGACCCATTGGCTAAACCGGAAACGTTAATGGATGAATATGTGAAACGTTTAGCCAATGTACTTGATGTTGAAGCAAATTATTCTGGCTTGGTTGCCATAGAGAGAATACCAAGAGCGCGTGAGCGCAGCTTATCCATCCCCGAATCTGATATAAATATGCTCGATTTTTTAAAACTGTATGGCTGTGAACTGCAATTTGTGGTGGGCGAAAAAAATGCAATTTTAGGGCGAGTTATGCAGCCATTAAACAGCTTGCGATATGAGGTACGTTTTATCGAAGCTGCCCGGGAATGTTTACCTGAAATTGATAATGACTCATTACGACAAAAAGTTGCCAAAGCCATTGAAGAAAAACAGCAAAATTTACCAAGGGTTATCTGGAATGCCACCTGGGGAACAGATGAAATAGCCCAGCTTATGAGCCTTTCAAACGGGCTTTATCAGCCCGAACAAAGCCAACACGAAATATCAAAATACAGTACTGATATTGACTACTTGAACGATGTTATTGGAAAAATATTAACCGGTGATTATTCTGCAGATCTGTCCTATCTCGGAGAGATTCAGCAACGCTGGCAATATGGAAGTCGGGCAGGTCAATTACATAATAGCGCAAGGTTGCTGGTCACCCGTCTTGATGATGCCACACAGATCTTGCTGCAGCGGATTCAGCAGCAACCTTTATGTTCACAAGGCAAACCCAATAACCAGGCGAGGATTGTCGAGTCGATGTTCTTTAGTGTTTATATTGGAAAAGTTCAGCCGTATATAGCTCAAGTCAATCGTGCCAGCGGGCAGTTATTTGAACCGTTATCTGAATTGGCGCAAATTCAGCAGCAAGTTATGCCGGAATCATTTCAGCCCTATTATTCACAAAGTCTTCAAACCACTAGCGAGACGAGTCTCTGGGGCATGTATCAACAGCGGGTCAAAGAACACACAGAGGCCTGGCAAGATTTGCTCGAACAATGTGGTCTGCGACCCGCTGCTTGATTGAAGTGATTTCAGTCATAACAAAGGCGGCTATGAAAGATAAATAGACCCTAAACTTTAAAGCGGCCCATCATTTGTTTCATGTTGTCAGAAAAGTGTCTGATTTCCTGCGCTAACTCTTCACCGGTTTCAGCAACTTCACTGGCGGATTCTGTCTGTTGATTTAAACCATGCAGGTTTTTACTGATTTCTTCGGCAACACAGGTTTGCTCTTCTGTGGCTTGCGCCGTTTGTGTCGCCATATCATTTACGCGAGTTGAAGACTGTTGAATTTCATTAAATACGGCATCCGCCTCAACAAATGTATTGGCGGTTTCATCGGCATTTACTTTTCCTTCTGAAATAGCTTTGGAAGAAGAGGTGACCGATAACTGTAATTTTTGGATGATCTTATCTATGTCATTGGTGCTTTGTTGAGTTCGAGTCGCCAAGGTTCTGACTTCATCGGCAACCACAGCAAAACCACGACCATGTTCACCGGCACGTGCTGCTTCAATAGCGGCATTTAAGGCTAGCAAATTGGTTTGCTCCGCCACACCACGAATAACTTCCAGCACTGAAACGATGTTGTTTGAGTTGGCTTCCAGTTCTTGAGATGAATTCAATACCAAATCCATATTGCGTATTAAAGCAGAAATTTTTTCATTAGAACTTCTGACAACTGCCATACCACGATCAGCCAAACCTGCTGTTTTATCAGCCTCGGAAGCAGAGTTGGTTGCTACCTGAGCCATTTCTTTATTAGCCAGTGTCATTTCATGAACAGCACTGACAATCGACTCAGTGGATAAATTTAGATTTTGATTGATGCTTTTGGTGTGAACTGAAGCATCAGACAAGCTGGCAGTGAGATTACCTAGGTTCGCAACCTGGGCGAGAATATTTTTAATCAGATCCTGCAAATTGGTGACAAACACATTAAATGCCATTGCTAGGTTACCGAATTCATCTTTTGATGAAACATCAATTCTGGCGGTTAAGTCGCCATCACCGGAGGCAATTTCGTTTATCCGTTTTACTAAATAATTAATATCATCTGTGAGTTTTTTGGGGATGAGATAACTGAACGCAATGGCTATTAGCAACACAATACCAACAGCAATAAATGTAATCGTCATCTTGGTACGAATTTCAGCAGCTAGTTGTTCTTCAATTACTTCAAAGCCTGTAATAACTGCTTCACCAGACTTATCCAAAATATCCCGTAATTCAGCGAACTCCTGGTCTTCTATGGATTCAAGGCTGCTCAATGATTGATTCTTATGGAAAGCATCAACTAAGGCATTAGAAGATGTTACCCATTCTTGATAAGCCTTATCGAATATAGCAGAATCGCCAATTATTTCTGGATAGGCTTTCAAATACTCTCGATACTCAGCATAACGATCAGCAACTTGCTGGATATTTTCCAGACGATCTGCTTCTTGTTTTGCACTATCAGAGCGTTCAGAAATAATATTGAGCTGAGCTAATTTTGCCTGGTAAAGATCACGATCAGCATTGAGAATAACTTCACTGGCCGGCATAAAATTTCGTGCCTGAACCTCGATAAGACGATCCTGTAACGACATCATCCACCAAAACATTGAGATGACAATGATAATGGTCAACCCCATGACCAATACCGGTAAAGAGCTTTTCGTGCGAATGCTATGTATATTCATCTTTAAATCATCCCAATGTAGCAAAGTTCAAGTTTTAGCTGCTTTTGTTAATAACAAAATCATCTTTACTGTTGTACAGCATGGTTGTCGACTGAATATAAAAAATCTTTAGCCGGAAATTTATGCTTTAGAAATTAAAACGCAAACAAATAGACATATTTTGAATATCTAAAATGATTGAGGTTAAAGAAAACTTAACTGATCGGGGAGAGTAAAGCGTGCCATTCCTGGCAATATAGGAAATGCAAGTTTTTAAATGTTCTTGGTGAATTCACCACTTAGCAAAATAATATCGAATGAATTTGCAAGTACCCAAAAACTAAGTGGGACTTATATTAAAAGCTCATTTTTTTGATTTGGATTTTTTTAGTTTTTTGGCCTTATCTTTCTTTTTATCGATCTTTTTAGCTTTGTCTTTTTTATCGGCCTTTTTAGCTTTGTCTTTTTTATCGGCCTTTTTGGCTTTTTTTGACTCGGATTTTTTGAGCTTGGTATTAGGTTTAGATTCAGCATCAATTTCATCAGGGAAACAATCGATACCTGTTGCCCGATAACGACCTAACCAGTATCGAACCTGCCCTAAACTCAATGTCGACTGTTCAGCCGCTTCATCCGGAGTTGTACCTTCAGATAAAAGCAACAGGGCCTTGGCTCGTGGACTATTCACCGAGGTTTGTTCGCTGATTTTACGAAGCTGTTTTTGGTCTTTTTTCTTTAATTCCAACACTGCTGCCGAGTCGTTCATGCGAGATCCTCAGAATAGATTAGCAATTATCTTATCGATAAATATTTCAACAATACTGCAACTATATTTCTAAATTGTGACAACTCAAGCTGAAGTCAATTGAACCATCGTTTGACGCAGTTGCTTGTCAAACTCAGTGTGGACAATACGCCCGCTATCAACATCAAAATTATCATAAAAAGAGGGAAGCGACATACTACCTTTTATTTCTGCTGCAAAGCGTGGCAGAGAATTGACTGCTATATCCATAACAGTTGCTCCGCCGCGTTCACCTGGCGAGGTCGAAAGCAAAATGGTCGGTTTTTTCTGGAAGATTTTTTGTTCGATCCGCGTACACCAGTCAAACAGATTCTTCCAAGCAGCGGAATAATTTCCATTATGCTCAGCAAAAGAGATAACCAATGCATCCGCACTACCCAATTTAGCCAGAAAAGCTTGAGCCAGAGCGGGCTGGCCGAGATCTTTTTCAATATCAACACTGAATAATGGCAATTCGTAATCATTTAAATCCAACACTTCTACATCAGCATCGTCGATCAGACTTGCCGCGTAGGTAACAAGTTGTTTGTTGATAGATTCTTTACTGCTGCTGGCTGCAAAGGCAATTACTTTCATATGGACTCCATTATTAGTGTGCACTGTAGTGAGAGACATGAACTATTGTTATAAAGTTGAGCATACTGAAAAAAAGTGAAAAAAAAAGGCATCCGAGGATGCCTTTTAATATGCTTACTAATCGTAGCTGTAGTGTTTTTTCAGCTGTTTAGTGACTTGCCACATGCTTTTTAAGCCTGTTGGGAAAATCACATAATCACCAGGAACGATAGTGACTGGTTGACCGCCATCTGGGGTGACAACAATTTCGCCTTCCAGAATGTAGGCTTTTTCAGTTTCATCAAAATCCAGACGGAATTCGGTGACTGGGCAATCCCAAATTTCCCAACCAGACACGCCTAATTCTTGCAAACGTGCTTGGCTCGGGTTTTTTTCAATAATAATCTCTGGCATAAAAATCCTGATGTTTAAAAGTATGGATCATGGTTGTCATGCGACAAACCGATTGCTTTTCTCGTCGACCATGCCCAATAACACAGCGACATGTCAGTATTTGACCGGCAAATAATAACAAACCTTAACAGTTAAATCTTGATTGTATTGGTTTGCTTTTTTGTGATGCGTGCTTAATCATCTAAATGAAAACGATTTGTATTTACTGTTGTATTTCCTCGGCGTAACATATCATTTTATTTATTTTGGGCTGGAGAAAATTCATGCGAACAAAATTATCACCATTAGCGATATCAATAAGTTTAGCGTTACTGGCAATACATTCGGTTAGTGCCGCTGAAATGGAAAATGATTCGGCAGAACTTGAATCAATTACGGTCACAGCCAGTGCAGATGCTTCTGCCGAAGGTTTATCTCCAGCACACAGTGGTGGTCAAGTCGCAGTGGGGGGCAGGGCTGGTATTCTGGGCACACTTGAGCATTTAGATAGCCCTTTCAGTATCACGGCTTATACCAATGAGTTTATTCAGGATCGTCAGGCACGAAGTGTAGGGGATGTTTTACAGAATGATCCTTCAGTGAGGGTGGCAAGAGGATTTGGAAACTTTCAGGAATCCTACTTTATTCGCGGCTTTATTCTGAGCTCTGACGATGTGGCTTATAACGGGTTATATTCGCTTTTGCCCCGACAATATATTGCAACAGAACTGTTTGAGCGCGTCGAAGTTTTACGTGGTGCTTCAGCATTTCTTAACGGTGCTGCGCCAAGTGGTGGTGGTATTGGTGGCAATATTAATTTATTGCCAAAACGTGCGCCTAATGAACCGCTAAATCGAATTACTGTGGGAACAGAACACGGCCAGCAAGGACTTGTTTCTGCAGATATTGCCAGACGTTTCGGTGAAGATAAGCAATTCGGGGTTAGGATGAATGCAGCTTATCGCGATGGTGGCACTGCCATCGATGATGAACAGGCAAAACTTGGTTTATTCTCAGTTGGTCTTGACTGGCGCGGAGAAAGAGCGCGCCTGTCAGCGGATATTGGTTATCAGAATAACCAGTTGGATGAAACGCGTACTAATGTCAGTTTGTCTGGTGTGAATAAGATTCCATCAGCCCCTGATTCCTCAAGTAACTGGGCACAACCGTGGTCTTATTCTAATGAAGAAGATTTGTTTGGAACTTTGCGAGGAGAATACGACCTGACCGAGACGACTACTGTCTGGGCTGCCTATGGTATTCGCCGTAGTGAGGAAAAAAACTCGCTGGCAAACCTCACAGTGAATAATGCCGACACAGGTTCTGGCACAGCTTATCGTTTTGATAATACTCGTGAAGACAGAGTTAATACCGGTGAAGTCGGTTTACGCGGATTTTTAAATACAGGTAGTGTTGGCCACGAATGGGTTGTTTCGGCTTCTTATTTTGAAGCGGAAAAGAAAAATGCCTACGTGATGGATTTCTTTAATAGCTTTAATACTAATCTGTATCACCCTGTTTCATACAGCCGACCAGCCATTAGTGGCAGCGCATTTGTGGGTAATGATTTATCGTCGCCTTCTTTAAATGGCCGGACTGAATTAACCAGTTTTGCAATTGGCGATACGCTATCGCTATTTAATGAACAGCTTTTGTTAACGCTTGGAATTCGACGTCAATCAATTGAAGTGACAGATATTGCATACAATACAGGAGTCAGAACTGGCTACGATAAAAGTGAAAATACGCCGGTTTTAGGTTTGGTTTACAGACTCACAGATAATTGGTCTATCTATGGCAACTACGTTGAAAATCTGCGCCAGGGTGATACTGCTCCATTAACCGTCAATATTGATGGTGCAACCGTTGATATAACAAACGGTGGTCAGCAACAAAGCCCATATGTTGCCGTGCAAAAAGAAATTGGTTTGAAATATGACTCTGATTACCTGGGCTATGGTTTGGCTTATTTCACTACGGATAAACCTCGTTCATATACTGATCTTTCAGATCCCTCAGCTCCTCGTTTCACCACATCAGGTGAAGATGAACATCAAGGTATTGAACTGACAGTATTTGGTTTAGCAACAGATGATATTAAATTAATCGGTGGTTTAACCTGGCTGGACACTGAACAGAAAAAAACCGGTAATAGCGCTATTGATGGTAATAGGGTTATTGGTGTTCCTGAGTTTCAGGCGAATATTGGTGCAGAATGGGAGCTGCCATATGTTGATGGTTTAGCTATTGATGGTCGTGTGGTCTACACAGGTTCAAGCTATGCCGATGCTGCAAATGAGTTGAAAGTCCCAAGTTGGACGCGTCTTGATATTGGAACACGCTATCTGATGCAGGTAAATGGTAAAGATCTGACATTGCGAGCCAGAATAAACAACGTATTTGATAGAGATTATTGGGCTTCAGTGGGCGGGTTTGAAGGTTCGGGATATCTGGTGGCCGGAGGACCAAGAACGGTCACATTAACCGCGACAATGGATTTCTAAATTTAAATACCAATTCGTAGAAACGGCTGGCAGTTTCTCACTGCCAGCCGTTTTTTTATGCGTGTTAATTAAACATTCACCCGTTGGTAATCACGGTAGCGTGGTTTCCAGAAGTTATCTTCAATAGCCTGAACAAGTGCTGCTTCGGTCATTTCCGGTGCTAATTGGTTTTGCTGAGCAAGTCTGGCAACGGCAAAGGCAATTTTTTTGCTGAGTTCGGCAGTTTCTGTCAGAGCCGGGAGAAGTTCCTGGTGACCAACTGTAGCCATTGGTGAGGCGCTTGCCAGTATTTCACTTGCTGCCATCAGCATATCATCGGTGATTCGTTCTATCTTGGCGGCTACAACTGCCAGGCCTAACCCGGGGAAGATATAACTGTTATTGCATTGCGCGATGGGATAAAGCTTTTGATTGTATACAACAGGCATAAATGGACTGCCGGTAGCGATAAGAGCATTTCCGTCTGTCCATTCAATGAGCTGTTGAGGATGAGCTTCTATTTGTTTAGATGGATTGCTCAACGGAAAAATGATGGGTTTCGGACAGTGTGAATACATCGATTTGATTATTGCTTCGGTAAAGATACCTGCCTGGCCGGAAACACCAATTAATACCGTTGGACGAGCATTTTCAATCACTTCCGCGAGATTGGCATTAATACCGGAAACCTTCCAGTCAGCACAAACCAGATCCAGTTGGGCTAGCTTTTGCTGAAACTCAGGTAATCCCGGTAATGATTGCGTCAGTAGACCTGGTCGATCAATCATAAAAATCCGTTGCCGGGCAGCGACTTCACTGGTGCCTTCTGTTATCATCTGGGCAACGATTTGTTCAGCAATACCACAACCCGCAGATCCGGCCCCGACAAATACAATGGTTTGCTCGGAAAGCGTTTGCTGTTTGGCACGACAGGCAGCCAATAATGAGCCGACAGTAACCGCCGCCGTTCCCTGAATATCATCATTAAAACAACAGAGTTCATCGCGATAACGGTTGAGTAACGGCAGTGCTTTGCGTTGTTCAAAATCTTCAAATTGCACTAGCGCATTGGGCCAGCGTTTTTTGATGGCGCTAATAAACAAGTCCATAAATTCATCGTATTGCTGAGCATCAATTCGAGGATGTTGCCAACCAATATATTGAGGATTGTTCAGTAGCTCGGCATTGTCTGTGCCGACATCCAGCATGATGGGCAGGGTATAAGCCGGACTGATGCCACCACAAACGGTATATAAAGATAATTTACCAATCGGTATACCCATACCACCGACGCCTTGATCACCCAAACCAAGGATTCGACTGCCATCCGTTATTACAATGACTTTGACATTGCGTTTGGTGGCATTGAGCAGAATTTCATCAATATGGTGCCTATCGGGATAAGAAATAAACAAGCCTCTGGCACGACGATAGATTTGTGAAAAACGTTCGCAGGCATCGCCTACTGTGGGGGTGTAAATGATCGGCATCATTTCCTGCAGATGATGCTCGAGCAGGTAATAAAACAAGGTTTCGTTGTTGTCCTGGATAGTCCGCAGATAGATGTGCTTGTTAATCGGTTCAATAAAACTGGAATATTGCTGATAGGCACGTTCTGCTTGTTGTTCAATGGTCTCAAAACGTTGAGGTATCAATCCTTTCAGATTAAATTGCTGTCGCTCGGACTCACTGAATGCTGTTCCTTTATTGAGTAACGAAGTTGCTAACAGTGCGGGGCCAGCATAAGGGATATATATAGGTCTGGACGACATTTCAATAACATTCCGAATTATGAAAAGTGATGACCAGTATAAACATCACTCAGCATCTAAATTCAAATGTTATTGGCCTATAAGCAGACGTATTGGCTTATACGCAGATCGAAATTTACTAATAAATCAAAAAAATTTGCCAATTTAAATACTTAGCTGTTGACGAACAGCCTGTTTAAGTCGCATATTGTCACGAATTTAACTGAGACCAGCGTCAACTTTGCGAGGAAAATCATGTCTTTAACATCTCTTATTTCAGTGTCAATGGCGACATTGCTAGTTTCTGCATCGGCTTTTGCCGGAAATTCTTCTTCGCACGAGAGCAGCATGGCCTGCGGTGCCAATAGCATTACCATTGGCATGAGTACTGATGATATTAAAGCTATTTGTGGACAATACTGGGAACCGGCATTTATCAGTGTGCATACTCGCCCCGTGCTGCGTAAAGTCGCTGATTCAGAGCAGGAAAATGATCAGTTTGAAAAATGGCTTTATCGTATTGTCGAAAAACAGGAAACCCACGTCATCATCAAGAATGACAAAATTGTAAAAATATTTAATACACCACAGCCATAAGCGTTACCAACAAATAAAAATAAACGGTCTTTACAGGCCGTTTTTTTGTTTGGATATCTGCATTAATGGCGGATTTTTACGGTTTAATTAATAGTCGTATGTTTGCTTGCACATACATAAATGCCAGAGATGCTGATGAAAACACAGATGATTTTGATATTAGCCGTATTAGCCTCATTGAGTCTGCCTGTTAGTGCAGAGGAGATGGAAAACAATAAACAGTGTGAGCTTATCGCCAATCTCACTGGTGATTATTATCATCACAAACAATCCGGAAAGTCCAAACAGGAAGTCGAGCAGACATTACGTCCTGAATTTGCTAATGCAGAGTTTTTACGGGTGGTCGATCTGGCGATTAATCTCGCCTATACCTTTCCAGATGATTTACCAGAAGAACTTGTTGAACAACAGGTTTTCGAAGGCTGTGAGCAACATCAACCCTGAGTGATCCCGTTTCAACGTTGCCATTTGATCTGAATCAAAAGCGACACGATAAAACGAATTCTACTCGTTTATTCCCGCGTTTATACCGTACACTGCACGTGTGTATATATAAAGCTTAATACGTGGAATTAATATTTTACTGATAGCTCTTCACATGTCTGGCTCATCGAGAGAAACGTCCATTAATCCCGTGTGTTAATCATTGGTTTTAAGCTGTTTAGCTGGTCTGATTTTATAAGGATTTATACGGATGCCAACCACCCGAAATACTCATTGGCTTCGTGCCGCAATTGTTCTGGTAATTATTGCTCTGTCGGTATTCTTACTGTGGCGTTTATATCTGGCTCCGGATCCCTATGCAGGTTTGGTTTACGGTAATGGCCGGATTGAAGCCACGGAGCTTGATGTGGCTGCCAAAACAGCTGGCCGTATCCAGGATATTCTGGTTGATGAAGGTGAGTTTGTAACCGCAGGTCAGGTAGTCGCCAGGATGGATACAGAAAACCTGATGGCTCAATTGCGGGAAGCACAGGCATTATTTCATCAGGCAGAAAGTTCTGTTGCCATTGCCAACAGTCAATTAGTACAACGAGAGGCTGAAAGGCAAGCCGCTTTAGCCCTGGTGGCCCAACGTGAAGCGGAACTCAATGTTGCTCGCAAGCGCTATGAACGATCATCTTCATTAGCGGGACGCGGGGCAACCTCACAGCAGGAATCGGATGATGATTTTGCCAGGCAGCAAAGCGCCATTGCTGCTGTCAGTGCCTCAAAAGCACAAGTTGCAGCAGCGGATGCAGCAATTGTGACTGCCAGAGCTCAAATGGCGGGAGCCGAATCGGCTTTATTAGGCGCACAGGCGAGCATTGATCGTATTCAGGCTGATATCACTGACAGCGAACTTAAAGCCGTTAGGGATGGCAGAGTTCAATATCGTATTGCTCAACCAGGCGAAGTGATTGCTGCTGGTGGGCGAGTTTTGAATCTGGTTGATTTGCGCGATGTGTATATGACCTTTTTCCTGCCCACAAGCAAAGCCGGTCGTTTAGCGTTAGGTACTGAGGTTAGAATTATTCTCGATGCAGCGCCCAATTATGTTTTTCCAGCTAACGTATCATTTGTTGCAGATGTCGCTCAGTTCACTCCAAAGACCGTTGAAACAGCCAGTGAACGGGAAAAACTGATGTTTCGAGTGCGGGCTCAAATTCCCAAAGATCTGCTGGATGCGAATATTCTCAGAGTAAAAACTGGCTTACCCGGCATGGCCTTTATTCTTGAAGATGTACAAGGAGATTGGCCAGAACATCTGGCGGTGAGGATCCCTTGATGTCTGTGGCACCATTGCCGGAGATTAGCATGCAGCACCCGGTCGCGATGCTAAACAATGTCAGTCTTCGTTATGGCAAAACCGTTGCGTTAAATAATCTGACCCTGACAGTTCCTGCCGGTGTGATGGTTGGCATCATCGGCCCCGATGGGGTCGGCAAATCCAGTTTGTTTTCACTGATATCTGGTGCTCATGCCATTCAACATGGCGATGTTGAAGTGCTGGGCGGTGATATGCGTAATAAGCAGCATCGTCAGACGGTTTGTCCACGGATTGCCTATATGCCACAAGGACTGGGCAAAAATCTTTATCACACACTTTCTGTTTTTGAAAATGTCGATTTTTTCGGGCGCTTATTTGGTCAGGATCGTGTGGAGCGTGAACAACGTATCAGCCAGTTACTCGATGCTACTGGTTTGACAGATTTTGCAGACCGGCCAGCAGGTAAATTATCCGGCGGGATGAAGCAAAAACTGGGGTTATGCTGTGCATTAATTCATGATCCGGATTTGTTGATTCTGGATGAACCAACTACCGGGGTGGACCCGTTATCGAGACGTCAATTCTGGACTTTAATTAATCGCATTCGCAGTGAAAATCCCACCATGAGCGTTTTAGTTGCCACAGCTTATATGGAAGAAGCGGCGGATTTTGACTGGTTGGTCGCCATCAATCAGGGACACGTATTAGCCACCGGCACGCCAGAACAGATTCTTCAACAGACATCAACCAATTCTCTGGAATCAGCGTTTATTGCCTTATTGCCGGAAGAACAGCGAGATCGCCATAAACCCGTAGTGATCCCACCACGTAATGTAACGACGCAAGATGAATTTGCCATTGAGGCCGATGGGCTGACAATGCGCTTTGGTCATTTCACTGCTGTAGATAAAGTGAGTTTTCGTATTCCACGGGGCGAGATTTTTGGCTTTCTGGGTTCCAACGGTTGCGGTAAAACCACGACGATGAAAATGCTGACCGGATTGTTAGCCGCCACGGAAGGTCAGGCTAAGTTATTTGGTAAGGCTATTGATCCGCATGATCTGAGTATTCGGCAACGGGTTGGTTATATGACGCAATCGTTCTCGTTGTATGGCGAACTCACGGTCAGACAGAATCTGGATCTGCATGCACGCTTATTCAAACTACCGGCAGAGAAAATTGCTGCCCGAATCCTGGAAATGGCTAAACGCTTTGAACTTGAAACTGTGCTGGATAGTTTGCCGGATGCGTTACCGTTAGGACAAAGACAGCGCTTATCCCTTGCTGTGGCGATGATTCATGGGCCGGAAATGCTTATTCTTGATGAACCGACTTCAGGAGTTGATCCGATTGCCCGCGATGCGTTCTGGCAGATCATGGTGGATTTAGCGCGACAGGATGGCGTGACCATTTTCATATCAACTCATTTTATGAATGAAGCAGAGCGTTGTGACCGGATTTCATTGATGCATGCGGGTCGGGTATTGGTGACCGATACCCCGGATAATTTAAAAAATTCCAAACAGACGGCTTCTCTGGAAGACGCGTTTGTCGAATATCTGCAGGAAGAAGTTTTACGTCACGAGATTCAGCAACCCATTACCGACGATGTGGTTGAAACGGCGGTGAGTGACTCCGTCAATAGCCATAAATCAGCCAGTCAAATCAATGGCTTCAGCCTGCGTCGTCTATACAGTTACAGTCGACGTGAAACGCTTGAATTACTGAGGGATCCAATACGCCTGACCTTAGCAATGATCGGCACATTATTGCTGATGTTTGTGGTGGGTTATGGCATCAATATGGACGTGGAAGATCTGAAATTTGCGGTATTGGATGCCGATCAATCTGCCACCAGCCGAGATTACAGATTAAATTTATCCGGATCCCGTTATTTTATCGAACAAGCTGAATTGTACAGTCATGCTGAAATAGAGCAGCGAATGCTGTCGGGTGAAATAAGTCTGGCAATTGAAATCCCTTATGGTTTTGCTCGGGATCTGGCGCGGGGACAAACGGTTGAGATTGGTGCCTGGATTGATGGTTCGATGCCGACTCGTGGTGAGAATATTCGCGGCTATGTGCAGGGAATGCACAGTCATTGGCTTACCACCAAATCGAGAGAAATACTTGGCTCAGCTGTTATTGCCCAACCTGCCACCATAGAAACACGCTTCCGTTATAACCCGGATGTAAAAAGTCTGGTGGCAATCGTACCGGCGATGATTCCATTATTACTGATGCTGATTTTATCAATGTTGACGGCGCTTTCAGTGGTACGTGAAAAAGAGCTGGGTTCGATTGTGAATCTGTATGTCACGCCAGTCAGTCGGTTGGAATTTCTGCTGGGTAAACAACTCCCGTATATTGCACTGGGAATGTTAAATTTTGTGTTGCTGGTGCTGTTCGCGGTGTTGATATTTCAGGTACCGTTTACCGGCAGTTTTCTCACTCTAGCGTTTGCTGCATTGCTGTATGTTTTTTGTGCGACTTCACTGGGTTTATTGATTTCAGCGTTTACCCGCAGTCAGATTGCGGCTTTATTTGGCACAGCACTTTTAACACTGGTCCCGGCGGTGCAGTTTTCTGGCATGATTGATCCGGTGTCTTCAATGCAAGGCGTAGGAAGATGGATCGGTGAGGTTTATCCCGCTACGCATTTTTTGACGATTTCGCGTGGGGTTTTTTCCAAAGGGTTGTCTTATGCTGAATTACAGCCGGCCTTTAATGCGTTGTTTATTGCTGCCCCAGTGTTACTGGTTATCGGTGTGATGCTGTTAAAAAAGCAGGATAGCTGAGATGGCCATCACCAATATTCTGCATCTGGGGATTAAAGAGCTGCGCAGTCTGTGGCGTGATCCGGTGTTAATGATTTTTATTGTTTATGCATTCAGTTTGTCGGTTTATACCGCTGCGACAGCGATGATTGATTCGTTGAATAATGCACCGATAGCGATTGTTGATGATGATCGATCGCCGTTATCGATGCGCATCGTGGATGCTTTTTATCCGCCGTATTTCAAACCACCGGAGCTGATTGATCAACATGAAGTTGATGCACGCATGGATATGGGCATTGATACCTTTGCTTTGCATATTCCGTCCAATTTCCAGCGAGATCTACTGGCCGGACATCAACCCGTTATTCAATTGAATATCGATGCCACCCGGATGGGGCAGGCTTTTACCGGTAACAGCTATGTACAATCAATAGTCAGTGGTGAAATCACGGCGTTTGTTGAACGTCATCGCCAAGCCAGCGTAACCCCGGTGGATTTGGTATTACGGGCTAAATTTAATACTGAACTGAATAGTCAGTGGTTCGGGGCTGTTATGCAGGTCATCAATAACATCACCATGTTGTCGATTATTTTGACCGGTGCAGCGCTTATCAGAGAGCGTGAACATGGCACCGTTGAACATTTGCTGGTTATGCCGGTCACACCGTTTGAAATTATGGCCAGCAAAGTCTGGTCGATGGCATTAGTGGTCTTGGTCGCTACGGCATTATCGTTATGGTTGGTGGTGCAAGTCTGGTTGGCGGTGCCGCTGCATGGTTCAGTATGGCTGTTTTTGTTTGGGACATTGCTGCATTTGTTTGCCACAACGTCCTTAGGTATTTTTCTCGGTACCATCGCCCGATCAATGCCACAATTCGGTTTGTTAATGGTACTGATTCTGTTGCCTTTGCAAGTGTTATCCGGCGGCACCACACCCCGCGAAAGCATGCCGGATATTATTCAGCACATTATGTTATTGGCTCCCAATACCCACTTTGTGATGCTGGCCCAATCGATTCTTTATCGTGGTGCCGGGATAAGTGAAGTTTGGCCACAATTTCTCAGTTTAATTCTGCTGGGTGCTGTGTTGTTCGGTTTATCGTTAAGTCGCTTCCGAAAAACTATTGCTTCCATGGCCTAGGGTTTGTTGATCACCAGGCTGATAAATCGTATTTACTGGCACAATGATAAAGACTCAATTTCATCAATATTAAATTGCATGAGCGATTGAAAAGTGGTTCTTGTCATAGTGTTGATTACATAATCAGCAGCCCGGATCGGATTAACGTAAATAACGTGCATACCTGCAGCATGCGCCGCTCTAACGCCAGTTGGTGAGTCTTCAAACACCAGACAGTGCTCTGGTGCTACCTGTAAATTATCAGCACTTTTTAAATAAATTTCCGGATGTGGTTTGGTGTTTGTTACGTCATCGGCAGTTTGAATTGAGGTGAAATAAGCTTCGATTTCCAGGCATTGCAACACAGTATGACAAACTGGTTTGGGTGCATTGGTGGCAAGACCAATAGGAAAATCCATGCCATGGATCTGCTGGAGAAGATTCAGAGCACCTTGCATGGCTAGAGGGCGTTTTTGAATCTGTTGGCAAACTTGCTGAATAACTTGCTGTTCAGCTGCTTCAAGGGAGAAAGGGTTTTGAGCTTTCAGTGACCAGTACTCTGATACCTGCCGCATGTTCATATTACGTGTATTCAGTTGATCCGCTTCGGTAATATCAATACCGTAACTGGAAAAAACATGTTTTTCTGCGTCATCCCAGATTTGCTCGGAATCGACAATCACACCGTCCATATCAAAAATCACAGCTTTAATCATGGGCTTGGCAATCAACATTTTTAAAAAGGAGAAGAGACATATTTAAATCAGTCATCAGGCAACATTTTAACAATAAAAGAGTCAGATAAACGTTTGGTAGCAGAGCATTGCGTTACTGTTCGAGCAGCGTTAATAACTCCGACCAGATATTGTCTAGTAATTGAGGTTGGGCCTTTGCTGTCGGGTGAATTCCATCTGCCTGCATCATTGCCTCGCCATCATAAACTTCGGCAAGGAAAAAAGGCAGGAATGCGAGATTATATTGTTCGGCCAGACTTGAATAAACATTAGCAAACGCAGTGGTATAACGTGGACCATAGTTGGGTGGAATTTCAATGCCAACCAGTAATACTTCTGCCTTATGCTGTTGTGATAATTCAATCATTCTGGCTAAATTGTTGCGAATAACATCGGGTGGAAAACCACGTAAACCATCATTACCGCCTAATTCAATGACGACAATGGCAGGATCATGTTTTTCCAGTAACTCGGGTAATCTGCGTAAACCACCGTCGGTTGTTTCACCACTGATACTGGCATTGGCAACATTCCAGGTTCCGGGTGTTTCCTGTTCAAGACGATCTTTTAGTAATTCAACCCAGGCGGCATCACTGTCGATGCCATAGGCAGCACTGAGGCTGTCGCCGACAATTAACAGGTTTTTCCGTTGTGGTTCGGCCGCTTGCAGCTGAAAGCTGAACAGAACAAACAACAAATAAATGAATAATGTCTTTGTAGCTAATAAGGTTTTCATAACCGCCAATTAATTTTGTGAGGGAAACATGCCCACTGATAGACAACCAAATCCATCAAACGACTTCATGATTCAGGTACAAAATCTGTCGCATTCTGTTGATTTGGGCACTGATTCTCTGTCGATTCTACAGCAGGTCAATCTCAATATTGTTAAAGGAGAGTCAGCAGCCATCGTTGGTCGTTCCGGTTCCGGTAAAACGACTTTACTGGGTTTGCTGGCCGGACTGGATTTACCCACCAGTGGCAGTGTGCATCTTGATGGACATCTTATCAGTGCGTTATCGGAAGATGAACGTGCCAGTTTGCGATCACAGCGGGTTGGTTTTGTGTTTCAATCTTTTCAGTTATTACCGACATTGTCAGCGATTGAAAATGTCATGCTCCCCATAGAGTTAGCAGGCTTACCTGATGCAAAAACTAAAGCTGAAAGCTTGCTTGAGCGAGTTGGCCTGGGAGAGCGGATGCACCATACACCGCGGCAATTATCAGGAGGCGAACAGCAACGTGTCGCCATTGCCAGAGCTTTTGCGGTGGATCCACAGGTGTTATTTGCCGATGAACCTACCGGAAATCTGGATACCCGCACCGGCGAGGCTATCACCGAGTTATTAATGACGTTGAATCGTGAGCAGGGCACAACACTGGTGATGGTTACACATGATCAACAACTTGCAGATCGTTGTCAGCGTCATTTTATTATCGAAGCTGGCGTATTACAGGAGAAACAATCTGACAATTTAACGGTGACATCTGTATGAGTGTGACCAGCAAAGTGATTTCGTTCAGCCAGGATTTACGCGAGCGAAACGTTAAAGTGATGTTGGTGGCGATGATTATTGCTGTTGCTACAGTAGCAACGATTAATGCTTTTGCCGATCATTTGCAGCGCACATTAACGACATCGGCCAGTGGCTTTTTGGCGGCGGATCGCCAGTTAAACAGCCGAACTAACGAAGCTATTCCGGAAGCCTGGTATGCAGAAGCCATTAATCAGGGCCTGGAAGTGGGGCGAATGGTGGAATTCGGCACCATGGTCTCTAATGAAACACAGTTTCAGCTGGTGGCAATTAAAGCGGTTGATAATACCTATCCATTACGTGGTGAGCTTGAATGGCAGGCCGATTTGGATAAACCCCGACAAACCATCACCTCCGGTCCAAAACCAGGAGAAGTCTGGCTAAATCCACGCTTAATGCGTTTATTGGATCTGCATCCCGGTGACCCACTGGAAGTGGGGGCAACCACACTTACTGTCGCGGGTGTTATTGTGCGCGAACCTGATGGTGGCTTCCGGCTGTCTGATCTCGCGCCCAGGGTGATGATGCATGTTGATGATGTTGCAGCAACTGAAGTTATCCAGCCGGGTAGTCGGGTTCGCCATCGCGGACTGTTTGCCGGAAATTCCTCTGCAATAGCAGATTTTGAAGCCTGGTTAGAACCGCAGTTAACCGAAAATTATCGTTGGATAAATGTCCGGCAAGGGGAAACCCTGGGTGAGTCGCTGGATAAAGCCGAAGGTTTCCTGTTACTTGGAGGCAGTCTTGCCGTATTACTGGCCGTAGTGGCGATTGCGGTTGCCAGCAGACAATATGCCCTCAGTCAGCGAGATCGTGTGGCCTTATTGAAAACCATGGGATTAACCGGTAAATGCATTCGCAAACTCTATATATCGCGACTGGTTGTTTGGGGGCTGATTTCTACGTTGATAGGCTTAATGCTTGCTATACCAGCAGCTTTTTTATTGGCCTCTATGACTGCACAATTGATGGACCAGCCGCTGCAGTTTGAAGTGGATTTCTGGCAACTTTGGCCTGCCATTTTAACCGCATTAGTCGCCTTATTTGCTTTTGCCTATCCGCCCATCAATCGTTTACGCAATACCCCAGCAATGCGGGTTTTCCGCAGTCTGCCAACCAACGATACCTCAGCTTTAGTTAAGGATTTGCTGTTGGCAGTGTTGGTGATTTTTGGTTTGTTATGGGTATACGTCAGCGATATCAAACTGGTGCTGGCATTGCTTGCAGCAGTTATCGTACTGGTTGTTTCATTAGCGATTGCAGGGGCCGGGCTTATCTGGTTATTACGCAGATTTCCGGCAGGCAGGGGCAGTTGGCGATTGGCGGTAATTGCCTTGTACCGACATCGCAATGCCACTTTATCGCAGATGTCCGTTTTTGCCATGACCATTATGTTGGCCGCCACATTAATTTTGGTGCGCTCGTCCTTGTTAGCTGACTGGCAGGATCAACTGCCTGAAGATGCACCAAACCATTTTCTATTAAATATCGCACCCGAATCGGTGGATGAGGTTGAGGCATTTTTTGACCAACATCAGATAAACCGTAGTCCGTTATATCCGATTATCCGAGGCAGGCTAACCGAGATAAATAGCCAGCCAGCAGTCGAAGTGGCTTTAAACAAAGATGATGATGAACTGCGCCGCGAATTGAACCTGACGATTTCCGATTCCTATCCAGAGGACAATCAAATTGTTGCCGGTCAATGGTTTGAAACGGGAGAGACAAAAGGCCTCTCGATTGAGCAGTCATTAGCCGAGTCTTTGGGTGTTGGAGTGGGAGATGAACTGGGCTTTACGGTAGGGGCTGAAAAAGTCACCGCCACCATCACCAGTATTCGCAGTGTGCAATGGGACAGTATGCGACCCAACTTTTTCCTTATCTTTCCACCTAATGGCGCGATAGATGGGCTTCCCAGTACTTCACTAACCAGCTTTTATCTTGCTGAGCAGGATAAACCGTTACTCAATGATTTTGTACGGCAGTTCCCCACCATTTCCGTGCTGGAAATCGATCATATTATCGAACGTATTCAGCAAATTATCCGCCAGGTAACTCAGGCTGTTGAAGCAATATTGTTGATGATTTTATTGGCGGCGATTGCGGTAATGGTGGCAGTTGTCAGTGCCACGATGTCAGAGCGTCAACGTGAGGGTGCATTATTACGAACTCTGGGAGGCCAGCAACGATTACTGGTTAGCGCAACAATGTGGGAATTTGCCTTGATTGGCTTTTTAGCAGGAATTCTGGGTGTGTTAGCCGCCGAAATGGCAGTATGGGCTTTGCAATATCGTATGTTTGACGGCGAATTCCGCTGGCATTGGCCTGTAATATTAAGCATGCCTTTTATCAGCGCCGTTATTCTGGCCATATTAGGACGCTGGCAATTAACGCCGGTGTTAACCGTTTCTCCGATGTTGTTGCTTCGAAGGTTGGAATAAAACAATCGTTTTTAGGATGGGTTCATTTTGGCTAAGTCATTCCGGCACTGTTGATAGGCCTCACTGAAGTTGCTGAAAAAGTTGTGCTCACCAATCAATGCGATGATGCCTGCTTTTTTCAGCTTGCCTGTGACTTTAGCGTTAGCACCGGTGATAACGACTCGAACCTGACGTTTGTGCAGCTCTTTAATCATTTGCTCTAACGTTTGTAAGCCCGTGAAATCAATAAACGGTACCCAGCCCAGTCTAATAATCAGTATTTTTGGAGTTGTCACGGAACCGGCTAAAGCACGTTCAAAATTTTCAACAGCGCCAAAAAAGAATGGACCTTCCACCGAATAAACCCGTATTTCAGCAGGTAGAATAGCTTGATCTTGTTGTGAGAGTTCTTTGGATAATTCTTGGTCGGTGGTTTGACGGACTTCAACACTGCCTGCCATACGACGCAAAAAGTGCAAGGTTGCCAATATCACGCCGATATTCACGGCAACCACCAGATCAACAAATATTGTCAGTGTAAAAGTCACTAATAAAATTGCTACATCTGCCCGTGGTGCATTTTTAATAATACGGCTGAAATGCTTTATTTCACCCATATTCCAAGCCACGACAAACAAGATGGCAGCCATAACTGCTAAAGGTACATTCACCGCCAGAGGGGCGAGCAGCAGGATAATAAGAATCAACGTAACTGAATGAATAATGCCGGCTAGAGGACTGGTTCCGCCATTGCGGATATTTGTGGCGGTTCTTGCGATGGCTCCAGTTGCAGCAAAGCCACCAAATAACGGTGTGGCAATGTTGGCAATACCCTGGCCGATTAATTCCTGATTCGAGTCATGGCGGTTACCAGACATGCTGTCAGCAACCACGGCAGACAATAAGGATTCGATGGCACCCAGCATCGCGATAGTAAACGCAGGACCAATCAGTGTAATGACCTGGGTTATCGTAATCGCGGGCACCTCAAAACTCGGTAAACCCAAAGGGATCCCGCCAAAAGTATTGCCAATGGTTTTGACACCATCAAACTCAAAAACCGTTTGTAAAATAGTGGCAACAAATAATGCTGTTAGAGGGGCTGGGATCTTTTTTAAACCGGGGATGCGGATCGAATAGAGCAATATGGCTAATGAAAGCAAGGCTATCAACGTTGTGGTCAGGTGAAATTGTGGTAATAAGTGAATTAAGGCCCAGACTTTTTCATGAAAATGCACGGCCTCAACAGCTGGTAAACCAAAAAAATCTTTCCATTGACTGACCCAAATGATGACTGCAATACCACTGGTAAAGCCAACGATAACGGGGGCAGGAATATATTTGATAATAGAGCCCATTCGAGCGAGCCCTAGAAGCAATAAAATCACTCCCGCCATCATGGTAGCAATTTGCAAACCGACATAGCCGTATTCAGCTGTGATCCCCGCCAGAATGACGATAAATGCCCCTGTGGGACCGGCAATCTGTTGCCGGGTGCCGCCAAACACCGATACTAATAAACCTGCAACAATCGCGGTATAGATACCTTGTTCCGGCTTGGCACCTGAGGCAATAGCAAATGCCATGGCCAATGGTAATGCGACTACGCCGACAATGACACCCGAGATAATATTGGAAAGCCAGTGATTTCGCCCCAACAAACCTGCTCGATAGGCATTAAATAGAGCACCCAAACCTGTTCTCCTTGTTATCGAGCAGAAATAAGAGAGTCAAAGCTGTATTTATCAATCAACAACCTCGAACTTGGTTTTCGTTTTAGCTTGCAAGCTAAGATTAAACAACTGATTATGTGGCGCTTGTTATCATAAGCCTTAAAAGCTTTGAGAAGTCCGAATTTAAGTATTTTAGTGAGATCCTTGCTGTGCGCCGATTGTTTCGTTTTATTTTCCGCGTTTTGCTGCTGACAATATTGGCTTTTGTGCTGTTGAGTTTGTTGCTGGTAGTCCCATTTCGTTGGGTGAATCCTCCCATTACCATGGTTATGGCGGATAGATGGATACAGTCTTCTGCAGATTTTCAATTGAAAAAGAGCTGGCTAAGTTGGGATGAGATCCCAAAACATGCGGCTTTAGCCGTTGTCGCTTCTGAAGATCAGAAATTCCCTTTGCATAAAGGCTTTGATGTTGATGCGATACAGCAGGCATTAAAAGAACGTGAACGTCGCGGTGGATTGCGTGGTGCCAGCACCATTAGTCAGCAAGTGGCGAAGAATATGTATCTATGGACTGGCCGCAGCTGGTTCAGAAAGGGCCTGGAAGTCTGGTTTACCTTATTGATTGAATTGAGCTGGAGTAAACAGCGGATTCTAGAGGTATATCTGAATATCGCCGAGTGGGGACCTGGCGTGTTTGGTTTGGAAGCCGCCAGTCAACATCATTTTTCTCGATCAGCTGCCAATCTCACACCGATGCAGGCAGCATTACTGGCATCAGCATTACCCAGCCCTTTAAATTACAATCCCGCCAGACCTGCAGAACATCTTCGGAAACGTGCTGAATGGAATTTGCAGCAACAACGTAGACTTGGCGGTGTACGGTGGTTGGCACCTTTAGATGATGAATAATATCGGTTGCATTTACCTAGTATTAATGTGAGCCGTTTCACATATCTACTATAGGGCATTGATTCTTCACATTAAATAGACACCTCCTTCCTAGAATAGGCTCATCAGTTATTAATTAAATCTATTGACCGATTTTCCATAATAGAAGGACTAACAGGATGAGAATGAATCGAATAGCTTTGGATCTTGAAACATGGGTTCGTCATTACGCAGATGAAAATGTTTTCGAACACAATGGTGAAATTATTGATAGTGAAAAAGCATTTTGCTCTGCTGGATTGCACACCCAAGCCAAACCTGATTACTGTGAATGGCTTGCCTCTAAATCTTAAAGAATCTCAGAATGTTATAAACTTAATGCCATGTATTTGTAATTGAGCTTCAGATTTCGATAATCATTTTCAAGCTTGTTTTAGTTATTCCTTATGAATCCATAACCGACAAGAGTAGTTTAAAGATTTGTACGGTCTATCAATAAATACAGAAATTGAGGAAAACAGTTATGGATATGTCACAGCACACAATGGAAAATTTGTTTCTCCAGCTTGGACTGGATAACAGTGAACAAGCCATAGAGCAGTTTATCAAACAGCATGAGCTGGCTGAAAACGTCAAATTAGAAAATGCCTATTTTTGGTCGCCAGCACAAGCTGCGTTTATAAAAGAATGTCTGGCGTTAGATTCAGACTGGGCTGAAGTGGTGGATCAATTAAACGTCCAGTTGCGACAATAACTTTTCAGTTTATTTTATAGCCCAATACCAAAAGGCATAACCGCAGGCCGCTGCCAGAATAATCCAGCAGATAATTATTACAATTGCTGCGTAACGGTTTTCAGGTAAATGAATTTGCTGGGTTTTTGCCTGTGCCAGGCTTTTGCTCCACAGTTCATCAGGTATCAGTTTCACCGCAATATAAATCCCTAGTGGCAAGATAAGCAATTCATCTAAATAGCCAATAATTGGAATAAAGTCTGGAATTAAATCAATCGGACTTAATGCATAGGCAACTACTCCTACAATCAGCCACTTCACTTGCTTGGGTAGCATGGGATCTTTACTGGCGATATATAAAGCCGACAGCTGTAGCGTCATCGTTTTAGCAAATTTTTTAATTACCTCAAACGCCATTAATTCGTATCTTTTTAATGTTAATAGTTTTTATTAATAAATGAGAAGATTTTTTGTTTGTAATTGAAGTTTTAAAAAAGCCTAATGGTTTGAGAAGATTGACAAAAAATTCACATAACCTCTTTTCTAATATCCTAATAATTATTATTGATTTATTCATAAAAACGCGTATTAATTAAGCAAAATAAAAAATAAAAACGTTCTGGAGAGGGAATGTCTATGTTTAACAAGTCACTCAAAGCAGAGTTAGCTGAACTTCGGTATCAATATGACGAAGTTGAAAGTCTGATTCATTCAATTGACGCTTCGGTTGCCACCATACGATTTAGTCCCGACGGCATTGTTGAGGCTGTCAACGACAATTTTCTAGCGGTTATAGGCTATGAAAAATCAGAAGTGATCGGTCAGCATCATAAACTTTTCTGTGATGCCGAGTATGTCAAATCTTCAGAATATAAAGGATTCTGGGAAGATCTTCGTCAGGGCAAGAAAAAAGCTGGCACTTTTAAACGTCTTACTAAAACTCATAAAACACTTTGGTTAGAAGCAACGTATTTTCCAGTTATTAATAAAGACAACAAAGTAACTGCTGTTTTTAAAATAGCTTCTGACGTTACCAATATGGATAACAAAATACGTGATCTTGAAGCTGCTTTCAGTGCATTAAACCGTTCCATGGCCATCATTGAGTTCACGCCAGATGGTCATATTTTAAATGCTAATGAAAACTTTCTGTCGACAGTTGGCTATTCTCTAAATGATATAGTGGGCAAACATCACCGCATGTTCTGTTTTGATCAATTTTATGAGGAAAACCCCAACTTCTGGTCACAAATCAGTTCGGGACATTTCTTTACCGGTCAATATGAGCGAAAACATGCCTCAGGTCAGACCATATGGTTAGAGGCGTCTTACAATCCGGTATTAGACGATACAGGTAAGGTGGTAAAAGTGATCAAGTTTGCCAGCGATATTACCAGCAAAATTGAGTTAAACCATAAAGTAATGCGTGCGGCGGAAATGTCATTTTCTACCGCTGAAGAAACGGCACAAATTGCCAAAAATGGTGCTGAGTTACTAACAACCTCGGTAGAGATGTCCAATATCATTTTGCAGCATGTGTCGGAGACTTCAGGAAATATTGAACAATTAAATGCTGAATCGAAAAATATCGAAAACATTGTCTCAACAATCAATGATATAGCCGAGCAAACCAATTTGTTGGCTTTAAATGCAGCTATAGAAGCTGCTCGTGCAGGTGATCAGGGACGTGGTTTTGCGGTAGTGGCTGATGAGGTTAGGAAACTGGCCTCAAGAACCAGTACCTCAACTGATGAGATTAAAGAAGTCGTCAGAAAAAACCGTAAGTTGACCCATGATGTGACACAAAAAATGGACAGTGTTAAAGATCGTGCTTTGGCCAGTAACGATCAACTAAATGCGGTATCGTCGGTAATGAATGAAATATTACAAGGGGCAGAAGATGTTTCTCGAACCGTTTCATCATTGTTATAGGTATAAGAATGGTGTCTTTCGGATTAATGTCTGGAATGTGTTTGTGGAATAATTAAAGTATCGATGTTTTGGTACGCCATAAAGACTATATTCATTCCAACCAATGATGGAAGAAATGATGGGCCTGAAAACATTATCGATACTTCTCATTTTTTTCATTACAGCGTGTACGTCTGAAAATGCTGAAGAAAAAGCCTTAAAACTCGCCGGGGTAAATTATCTCGGTGATTTACCTACCTTCGTTGCCAGCAAAAATAATCTTTTTGAAAAACATCATTTAACAATTGATGTTTCTTTCAGCGATTCCGGTAAGCAAAATCTGGAAGATTTGCGTGCTGGTAAAGTTGATTTTGCTTTAATGTCTTCCACTCCGTTTATCATGGACAAATTAGCCAATGCTGCTAACGAGGCGCAGGGCGATGAGCCGGTTATTCTGGCTAATCTGCTGCACTCAACCCGATTGAATCAGATATTGACGACACAAGGTAGAAACATCCAGACAGTAACTGATTTGAAAGGCGGCAAGATTGGATTAACTAAAGGTACTAACGCTGAATACCTGTGGTGGCTGTATTCTGTCTTTTATCAAGTGCCGTCAGGCAGTGTAGAGATCATTGATCTCCCAGTGGCTGAGTTAGGAGAGGCTTTGATAAATGGCAAAGTTGATGCCATTGTTGTCTGGCAGCCGTGGACCGACCGATTTATTACGCAGTATGACGGACAGTTGGAACAGGTTGAAGGCAGTCATGTATACAGTGCTAAATGGTTACTGGTTACCACCAGGAAAATGGTGCGGGAAAATCCGCATTATTGTCAGCAGGTTTTAAAAGCCTATGCAGAAGCAATCACCCTGATTCAGTCTGACACTGAAAAAGTGATGCAGACTTATACTGATACCGCCAATAAAGGCCATATTGTTGTAAACGATTACCAACCGGGTTTACATCAGCTTAATCTTAATTGGGCATTAATTGCTGAGCTGCATCAAGGCATTCAATGGGCCAAGCTTCAACAAATTCCAGGCTCAGATAAACCAACCGATGTAATCTCCTGGTTTGCACCAGAGCCGTTACAAGCAATAAAGCCGTTTCTAGTTAAAATTCCTCAGGCAAATTCTGCAGAGAATCTGCCATGAAGCTGGTTCGGACCTCTATTGTATTTATCACCACATGTGTGTTGGGACTGCTGTTTTTGATCGTTTTAGCTGCGTGGAGCTACAAACAGGTTGAATTAAAACGCGAAGAGCTGAGTGATCTAGGCAGTATTAAACATAAAATCGATGCACTCTCTGTTGGCAGTGATAATTTATTAATTTTTCGTGCTGATGACAGATTGTGGCAGGTTTTTTTGAGTGATGCGCAGACGATAAAGTCGCAACTTGCCACATTGGAAAAGGGTAAGTTCAATGCTCAACGGGCGATTCGTCATATCGACCAGTTAATTAAATCAATGGAAGATGCTTACCAAACCCCTCCTGAACAAAGTGAGCTGATCAATAACGATTTACGGCTGAATCCGCTAGCCTTACCGTTAAGATCCCGGTTGCTTATCAATCAGGTTGCTGATCATGGCATTGCCATCGAAAGTGCTATTGACCAGTTAATGGAAGAAAACCAACAAATTACTGAAAGTCATATCAACCGTATTTTGTTTGTCTTTATGCTCTCCACACTGGTGTTCGGTCTGTTGTGTGTGACGGCATTCAGCATGATGTACCAGCGTATTGCTGTGCCGACCCGCAATCTTATCAATACAATCAACAGAATTTCTGCCAACGATGAAACGGCCAGAGCTGAAGTAATTGGTAAAGATGAAATGGCCGAGCTTGCCTATGCATTTAATGCCCTTCTCGATCAAAAAGACCGTTCCAATCAACACATTCTTCAACAGCAGGCCGAGTTGAGTCAGCAAGCCAGTTTATTGGAGATTGCCGGCAGAATTACGCGCTTTGGCGGTTGGTATGCTGATATGCAGACCAAGCAAGTCAAATGGTCTGACATGGTGGCAAAAATTCACGGTAAACCGGTAGGTTTCTCTCCGACACTTGAAGAGGCATTTTCTTTTTACACTCCCGAGCATCAGGATCGGATTAGAGAACTCTTTAATGCTTGTTACGAACACGGCACCCCTTATGATGCTGAATTACAAATTATTAACTCAGCGGGAGAGCCAGTTTGGATTTGTACATCGGCCGAAGCAGTTCGTAACAACGAAGGAAAAATTATCGGGGTCCACGGGGCTTTTCAGGATATATCCGAGCGTATTGAGCTGGAAAACCGGCTGCGTCAATCGCAAAAACTGGAAGCGGTCGGCCAATTAACTGGTGGGGTAGCACATGATTTTAATAATCTGCTAACGGTGGTTATCGGTAACTCACAGATCATTAACGAAACGCTTGATGAGTCAAACAAACTTAAACCTTTAGCCGAGATGATTTTGCAGGCTGGTTATCGTGGAGCGGAGTTAACCCGCAGCTTATTAGCGTTTGCCCGTAAACAACCGCTTGAGCCAAAACCGATAAACATTAAAGCACTGATCCAGCACATTTGGCCCTTATTGGAACGTGCATTGGGTGCAGACATTTCCATTCAATTAGTAGTCGATGATAATTTGCAACTGGTGATGGTTGATCCGGGGCAGTTTGAAAATGCATTACTCAATCTTGTGTTGAATGCTAAAGATGCTATGCCGAAAGGCGGACGTATTGTGATTGAAGCACAGAACACGCATTTACCGGATAAGTATGCTGAGAATCATCAAATTGATGCTGGTGAATATGTTGTTCTTGCCATTTCTGATTCGGGCTGTGGCATTTCAGCCGATAAACTCCACAGGGTATTTGAACCGTTTTACACCACCAAACCTAAAGATAAAGGAACGGGGTTGGGATTGGCCATGGTTTATGGCTTTATTAAACAAAGTAATGGCCATGTGAATATTTATTCAGAGCCGGAACAGGGCACCACCGTCAGACTGTATTTACCCGTTGCGAACAACATAGATCCGGCAGCCAGTAAATTGGAAGCCAAAACAAAAGACTTGCATTCTGGACATGAGCATATTCTTGTCGTCGAAGATGATCCTCTGGTCCGTGAGTATGTTGTTTCACAACTTACCCATTTCGGCTATCAGATTATCTCTGCTGCCGATGGCAAACAGGCAATGCAAATACTGGAATCTGATCAACACGTCGATTTATTGTTAACCGATGTGGTGTTGCCAGAAGGATTAAATGGCCGACAGATTGCAGAGCAGGCGATCAAATTACGGCCCACGCTCCGGGTGTTATATACCTCGGGTTATACGGAAAATTCTATTGTTCACCATGGCCGTCTTGATCCTGGTGTACTGCTGTTATCAAAACCCTACAATCGCGAAGAGTTGGCAAATAAAGTCAGATTGGCATTGAGTAGCAAGTAGTGATTAGACGTTCTGCGCTATGACGATTCTCCTAGCCGGTCATCCCGTTCTCTGAGCAACCAATAGACAATTCCCATTGCCACAGCGGCACCTGCAAGTGCAGCAATTTTAGCGGGACCAGTTTCATCTGGATCCAAAATCACGAATTTGCGTGATAAGGCTATCAGGGCAATTAACACAACGGTTTTAACTTGAATAATACTGTCCTGTCGCAAGGCGACTTTGACGATAGAGTGTTTGAATTCCATCGCAATGAGCAAGGTCATAATCATTCCAAACACGGTCTGGAAGACGTGGTGTTCAAGCGGGTTGAAAGCATTAACTAATAATAAATCAAACACAGTACGTATCAGCTGATATAACGAAATAAGAATTATCACCGAAATGACCACCGATAAAATAACGGCAATAATCTGCTCGAACCGCTCATAGTAATTCATTACAGCCCAATGCTTTTTAAATTGATTCAACTGCTTTGTTGGTTGATCTAAAGGCATATGGTCACCTCCTAGCTGTACCCGAATAACACAGGACAAATAGGTGTTTTTCAAACAAATTCAAGTCAATTACGGTTTTGAAAAATGCAAATAGCTCATTCTGTCTGTTATCTAAAACCTGAACTTCAGTGCCTGAAAGTTTTCCGTCCAACTTGTAAAAATTACATGATTTATTCCTATCAATAATGTGAATACTGCATTGCTTATGCGTTTGCAAACACTTAAGAGGTTTAAGATTGTTTGCCTTTATCCTGTTGTTATTTAACGGTTATTTCTGTCTTTTCTCTTGGGGTAATCGTTAAGTACGTGATGTGGCACAAGGATTGCGATAACTCCATTACAAGGGAAGCATCTTCGGCACTTTCTTTGAAAACGTTTAGCTTCTAGATTTAGCTATAACCATAATGCCGAAAATCAAACGAGGAGAATGAAATGTTTAAACAACTATTTCTTTCAACTGCACTGGCTACAGCATTTATTGCAACACCTGTATTAGCAGGTGATCATGACAAGCATGATGCACAAGGCGACACCCAAACCTATGACAAAGTCGATAGAGATGGAAAAAAAGTGACGCCAGATAAAAAAGCATATGACAAAGATAAATCCAAAGATCGCAACGCGGAACACCCAGCACATAAAATGGGCGAAGGTGATCCAGCAAGAGAACAAGGCCAATAGCTAACTCAGCTTTAAAGATTCCAGGGTTAATGGAAGCGTAGCGTTTTTAACGGAGTAAGAATTCTCAGGTCGATTTCTCAGTGTCGATTTGAATAATTACTTAGGGAAAGTAACGCTACGTTTTCATTTTTCTGCAGTTCCTAACGATGAATTCTGACTACCTGCTCATCCCAATAAGGCTTTAGGCAAGCCCCAATCTCGGGAGAATATTATGCTTAAGCATTTATGCAGAACCACTGAGAATGATGCTGATTCAACTTCGACTGACTCCGAATAATACTCAACACCGTTTTATTTAAAGCTGGCTATAACTGTTTAAGAATCTGACAGGCATTTCGCCCATCGCTTAATAAAATAATGTTTTTATGAATACAGGCATCCGTCCAACCGAACACATTATCAGGAGCGGCATGTTTAGAGAAAAACTCCAGATCAACAGTTCTGGTATTGGCAAATTGATATAACTCAATGTGTTCGCTGTTCCAACGTCCAACCCAGCCATCTTGAGCATTATGTATCAATGTTTGCCGTGGATAATGTTTTTCAAAACCTGCAGCTTCCACATCGGCTATTTGAAGCAAATGTTCATTGGTGTTAATCCGATAGAGCAATATCATGGCCACCAGAAAAATGACAACACTGATGCAATGGAGAAGATTATCGGTAACGGTTAAACCAGGATTTTTGGTATAACATTGCAGGCAGGTTTTGGCCGTACGAGCCACTTGATATTCACAGGCTTTGCATTTAACCAGTTTAGCCATAAAAAAATTCCCTTTTTATATACGATGTTGAGAATCAGCTGGCGAGTTTTCGATAGTTATCAATTATCCAGTGGACTCTCTCGCAGGCTTGAATATATTCAAGGATCATTGAAAGAGGAGGGGATTGAATGGTTTCAATACTGAGTCTGGTGTATTCCAAGCTGTGGATCAGATTGCCCAGCCGGGGATCCAGAACAGTGATTTTGCCCATTTTGATTTTGCCACGCATAATCGATACGGCATTAACTTTATTGGTCGTTGTGGACAAGCTGAAGATTTCTTTTTCCAAAACATCCCATGCTTTGCGCATGGAATAAATCGGAAAAAAAGTAGCCTCTTTTTTGAGTGAAGCCCATTCCGCTGAGGCTTTATTGGCATGATTGGTATCCATAAATCACCACTCTTCAATAATGCAACTGTTGTCGTGTTAACAACGACTCAGTTGCAGTTTACGCTCAATGAGCTTTTCACCGAGCAATAACAAGTCGAGTTTACTTTTTTTCATTAATGGAAACATTTCTATTTCTTCTTCATTTACATGCTGCTCGATATATTCGGGCAGTACTTTGACTTTGGCATCAAAGAGTTTTTCCACTAACTGCGAGTGCAAGATCAGCTCGGCACAAATCTTATCCGCCGACTTCTGTTTACCGACGTGAGCGTATAGACCCAACTCTTCATATTGGGCAAATGCTGCTTCAACATTGCGATGTTCCTTTTTCAACAATGTTATGGCATCGGTATGTTTCATTTTTGAGTCCGTCATATTGTTATCCCTATTAATTTGGTTCTGTTTTTCTATTTTCTTTAGTAGCAATTACTGTACCTAGCGAGCCAAATTGCGGGAAAAGTCTTTGCAAGCCTCAACACGGGAATTTCTTAAAGTTGATAAGGTTAATTTTTGGACCAGCAATATCGGTAAAAATTACTGCAGTGATAGAAATATTTATAGGGAGATGGCTATTACTTGGGGTGATTTGATGATGCTTAAGCTTGCTGATAGCAGCTTGCAGGGCGCTATTAGGCTGAATGGCATAATGGTTGCTGAAGGAGTTTTAGCCATTTTTATTAAATCAATTTCACTTAATGGTTCGGCAGAAGCGTGCTATGAGCAGTTATCTCATTGATATAAATCTTCAATAAGGTTCACGAATGTTGATTTAACGACATTTTGCAGCTTGTTTGTAAGTAATTTGTAAGGAGTAACCATGTTCAAAACAATAGTGTTTACCGTGTCACTTGCTTTCACATCCGTGATGTTGTCAGGATGTTCCGATGAACAAGATAATCAAGTAGGACAACAGGTTAATCCCGAATGGAGTGAAAACCCCTATGGTGACGATGAAGGGCGTGGTGTGGAAAACCCTGAGCCCACCGATGAAATAAATCGTAACCCTGAGGGAGATGGACTTGATGAAAACAATACTGACAGTGATGAAATGGGTTTAGATGAGGCGACTGACCAGGGTATTGGTCAACAGTATTGATCTGATTTATCTAAACCGATTTATCGATAATGCTATTAAGACTAACCCAATAAACCAACAGGGTTTATTGGGTTTTTTTAATGAAGTTTCACGCCAGTTGGTGCCGTAGGCTGTTGTCGCCAGGGCTTACCTTCACAGAATGCATAGTTTTTGCAGTGAGTCGTGCAGCCCCGGCAGGGTAAACGTTGTTTTTTGACGTTGTTGTCGGTTTGCTCAGGTTTATCGTCACTCATTACGTCATCTCTCCAATGTAATATGGTGAGATTACGATTCTTCGAGTGAACGCCGTGTGAAAAGTCTCACTGTGTTTACTCAGTAAGCATTTTTAGTCGTTTAATATCGCGAAATAAGCTTATGCTATCCAGCATAAATAATTGAAAAAACATCATTATCCAATGAGTTTTCAGTGGGTTTTTAAAGGAATGATCTATGCGCTGGAAAGGTAGACCCAAAAGCAGCAATATTGAGGATAGACGGTCAATGCGTCATTCAGCTGCGGGAGGGGTTGGTGGTGGTGGTTTAAGATTATTACCTCTCTTGTTTCGGTTTCTAGGCTTTAAAGGGACATTACTGTTAATCGCCGCCGTTTTGGCCTATGGCCTGTTTACCGGAAGCCTTGGCAGCATGTTGTATGCGCTTGGATTAGGGGGCAATCCTCCCACCACGGTGACAACAACCGCGTTAAATGAATCACCGGAAGAAAAGCAATTAGTTGAGTTTGTGTCTGTCGTATTGGCCGATACGGAGCAGACTTGGAGCACGATATTTGAAGAGAACGGTCAGCGATATCAAGAACCTCGCTTAGTGTTTTATCGTGGTGTCGTTCGGTCAGCCTGTGGTACCGCACAATCGGCGGTTGGTCCGTTTTATTGTCCTGGCGATCAACAGATTTATCTGGATTTGAATTTTTTTGATGAACTTGCCAATCGGTTTGCAGCACCGGGAGATTTTGCTCAAGCTTATGTTATCGCCCATGAAGTGGGGCATCATATTCAAACCTTGATGGGAATATCGGCTGAAGTTCACGCTGCACGAAGCAAATTAAGCACAGTTGAAGCCAATAAACTTTCGGTAAAACAAGAGCTTCAAGCAGATTGCTTTGCTGGGATTTGGGCTAACCATGCCAACGATAAACGACAATTATTGGAAATTGGCGACATCGAAGAGGGACTTCAGGCTGCCAGTGCAATAGGTGATGACACTTTGCAAAAGCAATCCCAAGGTTATGTCAGCCCGGATTCATTTACCCATGGCAGTTCACAACAGCGTATGCAATGGTTTACCACGGGTTTTGAGACAGGGGATATAACAAGTTGTAATACCTTTGCAGCGAATTAAAAGTTGCTGTGTATTGGTTTAATTTATCAACGTGCCTGCTCATATTCACGATGGGGATTACGCCTTAAGGATTATTGCTTGCGGGCTGAGTTACCATCAACATAGAATGGCGCGTTTTTTTCTTGTAATTATTTGGAGTTTAACTATGTCAGAACCAGTTTGGTTTAGAACCGCTGAAGCCACTGTCTTTGCCAGTGAAGATCAAGGTACCGATGCAATGCCGGAAATTTTAATCGGCAGCACTAAAGGGCCAGCTGGCCAGGCATTTGCCAATTTGATGGGCCAAACGGAAGGTCATACACGCATGTTTGCTATCCGTGCCACCAACCAACAAGTTAAACCTGCCACCATGATTGTGCCAAAAGTCACCATTAAATCAGGCAGTTATGTTGCATTGTTTGGTGGCCCAGTCCAATCTGCAATAGCAGATGCTGTGTTGGATAGCGTTATTGAAGGTGTGATACCAAAAGAACATGCCGATGACTTATGTATTGTCGCCATGATCTGGATCTCACCAGATGCGGCAGCTAATCCGGATGTAGATCGCAAAGATTTATACCGTACTAACTATGAAGCGATGAAATTGGCCATTAAACGCGCGATGTCAGGTTCACCGACCATTGATGAATTGATTGCTAACCGCAATAAGATCCATCATGAAATGTATGATCCAGAAACTGGCGAATCTGCCTGGTAAGTTATTTTAAACATCCCCGGCTTTGAAATTTTTTCAAAGCCGGGGAGTGGTTTACTGCCGCTTAAGAGCGAGAAACTGATTCGCCTCTCCGACAATATAAATAACTCCCTCATCATCTACTGCAACGCCTTCAGGCTGCCAAAACCAGCCAATCAAACCAAATGGGTCGCTACGTAAACTTAAGCGTGATAATTCATTGCCTTGCATATCTACCACATGCAGGCTATCTGATGATTCGCTTAAGATAAGCAATTTATCGACTTTGCCCGGCAATACTTCCATTCCAGCAAAATCCCGCACGTTCAAGCGAACCTGACTCAATGCTTTTAGCGTATTCGAGAAATCGTGGGTTTCCGTTGGCTGATAAATAATCAGTGGTGGTTTTTCCTGAACGGCAAATAAACCAAATTGTTGTGACCAGCCAACACCTTCCAGCCCATGATTATCATTGTGTCCGATATCAATATGATAAATAGTGGCATCGGCATAATTTACCGTATCGACATTGTCTGGCACTTCGATTTTAACCAGATTCTGACGTTGCTCTTCAGCAATGAAAAAATAATTATCGTAGGCGTAAGCAATGGATTCGGTATCGCGGAAACCTTCCAGCTTAATGCTTCTGACCAATTCGCCGGTTTTTGTCAGAATGTGGATCTGCCGGGGTTTATTGGTCACAGCATATAAATGTCCGGAAGGCGGGTGGTAGGTTAACCCCGAGAGGTTATCTTCAATTCCCTCAATACGAGTGGTTTTTCCAACAGGACGGTATTGTGTTAAATCCCATTCGGTTTCAATACCACTTAATGGAGAGTTATCCGGAAAGTGCCAGGAAACCCAGCTTAATAATAAAACCAACGCTAAAAACAGCCATATCAAACGTTTTTTCTGACGTCTGGATTTACTCATGAGGACTTAACCTTATCAAACGATTTTTCTAAAGAAATACAGGGCTTTATAGGTTTGACGTACATCATTGCCAGCAAAGTGTCGACTGATGTTACTCAGCCAGAATAACCAGGTCATGCTTTTCGCCAACTGTATTGCAGACTGACTGATCTCTTCAGCAGCGTTTTCACAATAACTATGCCATACCGCCAAAACCACCGGGTTATCTACTTCATAAAAACGTACAACACTGTGCATAAACAGAAAGATATCCCTGCTCATACATTGGACAGGCGTAAGGTGGTTTATCGGGTTTTCTTCAAAATCAATTAACGTGACTTTTTCACCATCCCACAGCATATCTTTTAACGCAGGACGGCCATGCCATGCATTGATGTTATGCAGATTCGCTAATGCGATAGCGGCCTGTTGCAGAATATGTTGCAGTTGTTGTTCGTTCAGTTCAGAGCGTTTAAATAATTTCTGCAGAGTCGTGCCATGATCGGCTGTGGCAAACCAATTATCGCCGGAAGCAATAATTTGGGGGACCGATGCACCTTGATCATTCAACTGATTAATTCGTTGAATTTCGCCTGTTAATGCGGAGTATCCATCTCTGGTTACAGTTGGTGTGAATAATGGGTTATCAGTCAATTTGGCGATAAGAGCACTAAACAAATGCCAAATTGTAGAGCTGCTGGCTTCTGCCTGCTTTATCCAAAATCGGGAGCCTTGCCAATTGACATCAAAAACACGCTCATCATTTTGCTGAATTTGTTGGGAGATTAACTTTGTAAGAGTTGTGTTTTTCATCATCAACACCAGAGTTATTATTTCTAGAACTGGATGGAGCTGCCAGGTAAACAATAGATCAGCAGCGGTTTAAAACTGCTGATCATCAGCTTAACCCTAGTGATAGCAAATCTCCTACGAGATTTGCTTTAGTCGCCGTTGGGTATCAATGGTTGTTGTATAACTTTTCGTAGAAACTGCGTTCAAAATCTCTGAGCGGTTTACGAGCAATATTCCGGTTATCACTTTCAGGATGATAGTTGGAGAGTAACTGGACAAAATAAAGTGTTTTACCTGATTTGGTATTGATTTTACCGGCCAGATTATAGACACCGTAAATCGAGCCGGTTTTAGCTGAAACTTGTCCGATCAACGGTGCGTTGACCAGGCTGCTGCGATATTGCAGTGTTCCTGATTGGCCTGATACCGGCATGGTTTCAATCAATCCCAGTTCTTTATGACCAAAAATATACTGTACAACCTGAATTAACTGTTTTGCTGTCACACGGTTATTACGTGATAAACCTGAACCATCCATGATAATGGCGCGTGATAAATCGATATTGGCTTTTTCCTTTAATACCGCTTTGGCTGCGGCGGCACCATTTTCATAACTGCCTGGTTGTTTGTAATAAACCCGGCCGACGGTTTTAAGCAGGTTATCGGCAATCAGGTTATCAGAGCGTTTCATCATGATATCGATCAGTTTCATCAATGGTTCAGATTGATGCAATGCTATAACGGTACCGGTCGCTTTATCATTACGCATGATTTTGCCGTTTAACTGTATTCCGGCGCGGTCCAACTCTTCCTGCAGAATTTTACTTAAATACAGCGTGGTATTTTGTACAGCCAGATGAAAATTGACGGGTAAGCGATTGGAAGCCACGCAACCATCCAGCGAATAACGATTGTTGTTATCGGCAGTGAGTTTCAGATCACAATCGATATTCTGGTTTTCCAGACCTTGTCGAATAATGATGTCACCGGCACTGATGTTTATATAAGGAGAGCCACTGGCTTTAAGCGCTTTGACGGGGGCTTCAGTGGTTCCCTCGATTTTTCCGTAGATGCAGTTACCATTCATAGTAATGCTGCTGGAAGGGGCGCTATAACACACACCCATAATATCCCATGGCACGCCGACAGCACGTTCTGAGGTATCAAAAGCGCCGCCATTCAAATAGAGATTTCCCTGAATCGTGGTTTGTTTGAGTTTGAGTTTTTCAACCAGCGTACGCAAGTGAGTACGGGTAAAGGTAGGATCACCAGTGAAATTGATGATGACATCTCTATCAGTTGTTTCAACCGTGGTTTCAAAGCGAAAATCTTTATCAAGGACTAATCGAGCCGCCAGACCGGTAATGATTTTTTGCAGGCTGGCAGGTTGCTGGAATTGCTCTGCGCGCTCTGAATATAATTCTTTGCCGTTGGATGCATCCAACACATACAACGCAATATCGGCACCTTCAGGTGTCGGATTACCATTCAGACCGGGGTTGGTGAAAACTTGTGTAGCAAAGCTTGGAACACTAGTAAAAAGCAGTAGCGAGAGAGCAAGATATTTGGTCATACAATCCAGTAGTACATAAGGTTAAGGTAAAAGGACTGCAAAGCCTAACATGAAAAACGACGTTTTATTTAAAACAAAGTGTCCTTGTTTTAACCCATCCCTCAACGCTACTGAATTTAGCGATTACCGATGTTTATACATGGGTTTGTTGTCCACAACATTTATCCAGCCTTTTGCGATTCGATAGATGACCCAGATGGCATTTGCCAGCAGAATAAAATAGCCAATCACCACCGCACTTAAAAAGGCACCAAGCAAACCCCACAAAAGGCAAAACCAGAAGGTGCGGATCTGCCAGCGGAAATGGGATTCTAGCCAGCTACCACGAACATCATCACGTTTAATGTAGTTAATAATTACAGCTACTAAAAACGTCAAACCAACAAGAAATGACATCGCCTGTAAAGCATATATGATGATTGTCAGCGTTCTTGTCTGGTGCAGCTTGTCGCTGGTGTGCTGCTGCGGATTTGTAATAAAACGTGGATCTGACATATTAAATCCTTTGATAATGTCGCCCGAATAGCATAATGCCATCCGGGCAGATACTAAAATTTCATCTCAGGAAATAAAAAAGGAATTAATTTAACGAGAGCGGTCCACTGCGATTGATTTTAGTGTGGCGTGGAGTCTGAGCAATGAGAACATTCACTGATGAGGTGGGCATGGTTATAAAATTTTCTTCTGGCTACATGAATTGCCGTTTTGCAATCTGGTAGATCTCCCAGTTCAATCCGCTCAATCATTGGCGGTAAATTGGGACAGGTTTCCGGGCAGACATGATGAATATCACACCCATTATTGGGTAGATTAGGATTTGAATCTAAATAGTAACTCGCCATAATGATATCTCCCTGATTTTAACAACGTATTAGTATTTCCGTTAAGCCAATATGATTAGATTAACGGGTAAGTTGCATGCTTATTATTACTACGGTTACGTGAGTTACTGTAAATGAATAATTCCTGTTTTAGCTGGAAAATCTTCCCCATAATCCCTAAGAAAAAGTCGAAAGTCTTTTATTTACAATGATTTGTAGCGACGAATTTGGCTGCTTTGTATCGAAATAAGTCGAATAAACAAAGCTGTTAAGTCTAAAAATGTTAACTGCTTCACAAAATTTGCGACAAAACATGGCAAATATTCCAATTAATGTTAACTGCGTCACATAAAAATCAGAGCAGATATGGATGCGTTTAGTGCTGAATTCTGAATGACAGCAGCAAATGATTATGTCAAATCGCTTTATACGATTATATTTACATAAATTACCTGTTTTACAGATTAACCCTTGTTAAGTATTGTGGCAGTCATAAAGACAAAAACTTCCCATTAATTAAGGTTTTAATCGTATGAAAATCGTCACTCAAATGGCTGACATTGGTATTGTTGGACTGGCCGTTATGGGCCAGAATCTCGCCTTAAACATCCATGATAAAGGCTTCAAAGTCGCCGTTTACAACCGTACCACCGCGAAAGTGGATGAGTTTATGGACGGCCCGGCTAAAGACAGTCAGATTATCGCTTGCCATGATTTAAAAACATTTACCGAAACGTTGATCAAACCTCGCCGAGTTATGTTGATGGTAAAGGCGGGTGAGGTGGTCGATAGTTTTATCGAGCAACTGTTACCGTATCTTGAGAAAGGCGACATCATCATAGATGGCGGTAACTCATTATTTAACGACAGTGACCGACGGACTCAGCAGCTTCATCAGAAAGGCATCCTGTTTATTGGCAGTGGTGTCTCTGGCGGCGAAGAGGGGGCACGCCAGGGACCATCTTTGATGCCCGGTGGTAACAAGGCTGCCTGGCCAGCAATTAAAGATATTTTCCAATCCATCTCTGCACAGGTTGATGGTGAACCATGTTGTGACTGGGTAGGTAATGATGGTGCAGGCCATTATGTAAAGATGGTGCACAACGGTATTGAATACGGGGATATGCAGCTTATCTGTGAAGCCTATCAAATGATGCGTGAAGGTATGGGCCTGACTGGCGATGAAATTCAACAAGTGTTTGCTGAATGGAATGAAGGGGTGTTGGACTCGTACCTGATTGAAATTACCCGTGACATACTGAAAGTCAAAGAGCCTGATGGCAGTTTATTGATCGACCATATTCTGGATACAGCAGGCCAAAAGGGCACGGGTAAATGGACAGGCATGAATGCCCTTGATCTGGGAACACCACTGACCTTGATTGGTGAAGCTGTCTTTGCTCGTTGTTTGTCGGCTCTGAAAGATGAGCGGGTATCGGCATCCCAGGTATTACCATCACAGGCTATTCCTTTTAACGGGGATAAACGGGAAATGATTGATGCAATCCGGGATGCGCTTTATGCCTCCAAAATCATCTCCTATGCACAAGGTTATATGTTGATGCGTGAAGCCGCGGCAACCTATGGCTGGGAATTGAACTATGGTGGCATTGCGATGATGTGGCGCGGAGGCTGTATTATTCGCAGTCAGTTTTTATCCAAAATCCGTGATGCGTTTGAACGTAATCCAACATTGCAGAATTTGTTACTGGATGAATTCTTTATAGAAGCCATCACCGAAGCATTGCCCGGCTGGCGAAAAGCCGTGGTTAAAGCCATTGAAATCGGTGTACCGGTACCCACGTTCAGCAGCGCCTTATCATTTTACGATGGCTATCGAAGTAAACGTCTGCCAGCAAACCTGTTACAGGCACAACGCGATTATTTCGGTGCACACACCTATGAGCGTCTGGACAAACCCAGAGGTGAGTTTTTTCACACCAACTGGACGGGGCGGGGTGGGGATGTATCCGCCAGTAACTACGACGTTTAAATTTTTCTGATACCCCAGCGATATGATCTTCTTTCATACCGCTGGGGGGGATATTCAATGTTTATTGGATTGATAACGTCAAACTTTAAAGCGGTAACCCACACCTTGAACGGTTTCAATAAATCTTGGTTGAATGGTTTTTTCACCTAGTTTATGACGAAGTTGACGTACTAAAACCCGAAGATAATGCGTTTCATCAACAAAACTTTCGCCCCAGATGGCTTGAGTTAGATAACGATGCGTCAGAATATGACCGGGCTGCTCTGTAAGTAAACGAAGTAGCTCAAATTCCTTGCGCGATAAATGGATCAGGTGATTATCCAGTTTAACCTGATATTCGGCGAGATCGATAAACAGTCCATTTAGCTCGCGCTTACTGCTTGAAGTTATAGTGTTGTCATTGATCCTCAGTAATGCTCTCACACGAGCCATCAGCTCACTGATGCCAAAAGGTTTAGTGACATAATCATTGGCACCAGCATCTAATGCCTGAACCTTTTCTTCTTCGCTAGATCGAACCGATAGAACAATAATTGGGATCTGAGACCACTTCCGTAGGGCTTTAATGACATCTTGGCCATCCATATCCGGCAACCCTAGATCGAGAATAAGTAAATCAATCTGCTGCTCAACTAACATGGCTAAACCTTGTTCACCCAATCTGGTTTCAAGCACCTGATAATCATGTGCTTCAAGACTGATTCTTAAAAACTTCTTAATCTGGGCTTCGTCTTCGATGACTAATATGGTTGCCATTGAGGAGTGCTTAATTCGTAACACTGTTCAAAGCTGTAATTGGCAGTTTGATCTGCATCATTGTGCCCCGGCCAGAGGGGTTGTCTAATGCCATAACCTGACCTCCGTGAGCTTCAACCATGCCCCGACATATTGCTAGTCCCATGCCTGTTCCCTTGCTATCGGATTTATGACGATCCCCCTGTGTGAGACTGTAAAACATATTAAATATTTTCTCTTTTTCAGACAGAGGAATACCAGGGCCGTTATCGATAATATCCAGCGAGATCCATTCGTTATCATGATATACGTTTATACTTATTTTCAGCTCTGCAGAATGATGTTGAATAGCATTATCCAGCAGATTAAAAATAGCTTGTTCGATAAAGAGCCCCTGCACATATAGCATTGGAGTATCTTCGGTTAAATTGAGCTCCAGCTCGACATCATCCAACAAATGTCCCAAGCGATTTATCGCGCCGTTAACCAGATCATCAATATCTATCCACTCCTTGTTCAGGTTAAGCTTTCCCTGACTCAAACGCGTCATATCCAGTAGATTTTGAATGTGACGGTCAAGGCGATGTGCTTCATCTTCAATGGTCTGTAGCAATAATTGATGATCATCGATTGATAATTGCTGGGAGTATTCGCGTAAAGATGAGCTTGCACCAATAATAGAGGAGAGTGGTGTACGTAAATCGTGCGAGACCGAAGATAGTAATGTGGCTCTTAATTGTTCGGTCTCTGCGATTAATTTGGTCTTTGCTAATTCATCTACCAGATTAGTTCGTTGTAAAGCTACCGCGGTAAGTTGGCAGAAAGTTTGAATTGCAGCCATTTGTTTTTCATTGATCCGTTCATTAATTGCTACCAGACCAAGCTGCTTGTCATCCGAACTCAAGGGGAAAAATAACCAGCCTTTATGCCAAAACTCTGTTTTTAACTGTTTGGAAAACATATGTTTAAACATCTCTTCACCAGGATGACCGGTGGTAAATTGTTGTGAGTGCATAATCAATTGCGAATCATGCAGGGTGGCAATTTCTACCTGACCATCGTTAGATAAAACACGGTGTAAAGCCTGCTTTAGAATTTCGATAGAAGATTCCGTATTAGTCGCCGACGATAGGGTTTGGCTGAAGTCATAGAAATGAGATAGACGGTTTAACGCGGCTTCTTGTTTTGCAATTGCTTCACGCATTTGCGTAGCTAAATGCGCCGTCATCAGTGCAACCATCAGAAAGATAACTAACGTGGCAACATCAACTTTATGCAGCATATTAAAGCTGTGATAAGGCTCGGTGAAAAAATAATTGAAACTTAGAAAGCTTAATATGCTGCTTAATAATGCAGGACCAATACTGGTTTTAGCCGATACCAATAAAACACCTGCCAGAAACAGTAACAAAAGACTGGTATAGGGCAGATAACGATTTAGCACTTGAGCAAACAGCACGATGACTATAATCAACCCAATGGCCAGCAGATACTGTTTGATAGAAATGTTAGTTGATAAATAACGCATAGCGACTTCGCTCTAAGGTGTTATATCTGATACCAGTGTTAACAATAATTCGCCATTAAAAAAGTAAAATTTATATAAAATTTTTATCTTTTTTTTAGCTGACTTTGAACTACATGACACGAATAATCCTTCCACGATAAATGTTTTGGATGGAAAGTTTGATGCCGTGTTTTGATTGTGTGTTCGAAAAACATATTACACCTTGGCGCTATCAGCAGATATGTTCTCTTGAGGCCAATTTCTAATGCATTGGCGCGCCATTATTCGACTGTTTGGTTTGTTGCTAATGTTTTACAGTCTCAGTTTTCTGCCATCTTTAGTCGTCTCTTGGATCTATAACGATGCACAGTGGATGACCTTTATCGGTTCCAGTCTGATTGTGTTTTTGGTTGGATTGATTTTGTGGTTAGGTAATTACCATCAACGGCAAGAGCTGTCAGTTCGAGATGGTTTTTTGGTGGTTACGTTATTCTGGTTTTTACTTGGGTTGGTGGGCGCGTTACCGTTTTATCTTAGTTTGCACCTTGATTTCACGGATGCTGTGTTTGAATCCATTTCCGGCTTTACCACTACAGGTGCGACTGTCATCGTTGGTTTGGATCAATTACCTCAATCCATTCTCTATCATCGTCAGCAAATCCAATGGTTGGGCGGGATGGGTATTATCGTTTTGGCTGTTGCGATTCTGCCTTTATTGGGAGTAGGTGGGATGCAGCTGTATCGCGCGGAAACCTCAGGTGTGGCTAAAAATGAAAAATTAACCCCACGTATTGCCGAAACTGCACGATCTCTATGGCTAATTTATGTGTTGCTCACGGTAAGTTGTGCATTAGCTTACTGGTTCGCAGGTATGAGTCTGTTTGATGCGATTGGTCACGCCTTTACCACCGTGGCAACAGGTGGCTTTTCTACTCATGATGATAGCATCGCTTATTTTAACAGCCCTTTGATTGAGGCGATTGCCATCGTATTTATGTTGGCCGGAGGGGTCAATTTTGCTGTGCATTTTCTGGTGTTGAGACATCGATTAATGACACCTTACGCAGAAGATCCTGAAGTGAAAACCTTTGGTTTGTTATTTGTTTTCGCCAGTGTATTTATCGCGATCAGCCTGTATTTTTCCGGTGCTTATGCGGGGGGATGGGAAGCTTTTCGTTATGCTGCATTCCAGGTAGCTTCCATTATGACCAGTACCGGCTTTGGTACCGCTGTTTTTGCCGAGTGGCCATTACATATCCCGTTAATTTTGGTCATTTTGTCATTTATCGGTGGCTGCGCCGGATCCACATCTGGTGGCATCAAAGTTATGCGAGTGATGTTGTTAGCGAAACTTGGTTTACGGCAACTTGAGTTGTTGGTCCATCCCCGAGCGGTTTCGGTGGTCAAGTTGGGCAAGCGCCCGGTATCTGAGACAGTATTGTTTGCGATTTGGGGTTTTTACGTACTTTATATTGTCACAGCACTACTGCTTACCGTAGCGATGATGGCTGCGGGTTTGGATTTGGTTTCAGCGTTTGGGGCAGTGGTCGCAACGATTAATTTATTGGGACCGGGTTTAGGGGAGGTGGCATCGAATTTTGCTACTGTTGATGCTACGGTGAAATGGCTGGGGATATTTGCCATGCTGGTCGGCCGCCTGGAAGTATTCACCTTATTGATCTTATTTCTGCCAGCCTATTGGCGTAACTAACAAAGAGGTTTAGCAGATGAAAATAATTATTCTGGGAGCTGGACAAGTAGGCGGTTCCACAGCTGAAAGTTTGGCCAATGAAGGCAATGATGTAACAGTAATTGATCAAAATCCTGCGTTGCTGGAACGTCTTCAAGAGCATCTGGATATTCGCACAGTGGTGGGGCATGCCGCTCATCCGAGCACATTGCTAAGGGCTGGTATTAAAGATACCGATATGCTGATAGCGGTGACGCATAATGATGAGATCAACATGATTGCCTGCCAGATTGCCAGCTCATTATTTAATACACCCAAAAAACTGGCACGTATTCGAGCCACAGATTATCTGGAATATCCGGCGTTATTTGCCCTAGATGCCGTGCCAATTGATGTCATTATCAGCCCAGAACAATTAGTGACTGATTACATTACCCACCTGATTGAACAACCTGAAGTTTTGCAGGTTTTGACATTTTTCGGTGATCGCGCGCGCTTGGTCGCTGTCAAAGTGGATGCTGAAAGCATTATGGATGGTAAAGCCATTCATGATCTGTTGGACATATTGCCCAAAGTACAAATGCGTATCGCTGCTATCTTTCGTGATGAGAGTGCGATTCCACCGGGAGGAAAAATTACCCTTCAAGCAGATGATGAAGTGTTTTTTCTGGCCGAAAAACATCAAATCAGTGAGCTGGTAAAAGTATTCAAAAAAGATTATCAACCTTATCAACGTATTTTTATTGCCGGAGGTGGGCAGATAGGTAAGCAACTGGCACAACGGTTGGAAAAATCACATAACGTTAAAATTATTGAACATAATGAAACTCGTGCACGGATTATTGCTGAAGATCTGCATAAAACTCTTGTATTGCACGGTGATGTCGGCGATGCCAATTTGCTTAAAGAAGAAAATATTCATAAAACCGATGTGTTTTGTGCAGTCACCAATGATGATGAAGCCAACATTCTTTCAGCGATGCTCGCCAAGCGTTTGGGGGCGCGTAAAACCTTTTCGATTATCAGCAAAGCCAGTCATGTTGAGCTGGTAGAAGGCACCAGTATTGATATAGCCGTATCACCAGCACAAATCACCATTGGTACCTTATTAACTCATATCCGCCGTGGCGATGTAATCACTGTGCATTCGTTAAGACAAGGAGCTGCAGAAGCCATTGAGATTGTGGCCCACGGCGATAAACAAACATCTAAGGTGGTCGGCAGAACCCTGGCAGAATTGAAATTGCCTAAAAGCGCTACTGTCGGGGCAATATTACGTAAAGAACAGATTTTATTTGCCGAAAAAAATATCGAGATTGAAAGTGGCGATCATCTTGTCATCTTTCTAACTGAGCAACACGATGTCGACGAGGTAGAAAAACTGTTTCAAGTTGGATTTGAGTTTCTGTAAATCAGGTTTTTCTAATTTGCTCTTTCTGACGCGGCAGATTTTTAAGGGCAACCATCAACCATGTCAGAAGAAGGTGTGGTGGTAAGTGATAAAGCGTTATATCTGCGCGGCATTATTATGAATATCAGCAATCCAAAAGTTAGTATTTTCTTCCTGGCGTTTCTGCCGCAATTTGCCGATCCGGAATATGGCGCGATCACCCCGCAAATTATCTTATTGAGAGCTACTTTCGGTGTTATTTCGTTCATTATTTTCAGCAGTGTTGCCGTTATAGCGGGACAGCTGGGGCAGTGGCTGAGGCAAAAAACCAACGCCTATGTTTATCTAAGTCGTCTTACAGCACTGGTTTTTGTGTTACTGACAATGAATTTATTACTGGAGAGTGCTACTTAACGCACTACCGCAACTGCGACAATCATTGCGAGTAAGTGGTTGTTGATAAATAAATGATATGATATATCATGTCTAAATTATCCAGATCTGAAGAATTCCATGACAGCACAAAAAACAGTTCAATCACCATTAGCTTCAATATGGAATGACCAGCAAGCCGCGTTATATCTTAAAGGTATTGAGCAGTCAGATTATGCAAATAATGTTGGAGCACGACTGCTTGAGTTAATTGGTCCGCAGACACAATTACTCGATATAGGCGCCGGAGTTGGCACTATAAGCCGGGAGATACTCGCTGAAAATGCAAGCTGGACCGCCATAGAACCCAATGCTTTTCTCGTTGACCAGCTGAAAATGCATGCCACGTCATTGCCTTACCAACTTAGTGTATTGCCTTATTGCTGGCAGCAGTTGAATAAGCATGAGCTTGAAATACATGACGTCAGTCTGGCAGCCAATACCAGCGGTCCGGTGTATGACACTAAAACCTTTTGGCGATGGCAACGCAGCTTGACCGGGCGGCTGATGATATGGATAGTACCGGCGCAGAATGGCCCACATGGCAAATGTTTAAGTGGTTTTTTACCGGAGCATTTACATGGTGAAACAATTGGGTCGTCTCTGGATACCATTCTGGAACATCTTGGCCCTGCCATGCAGCCAGATACCATCACCATGATGGATTGGACTTTCCGGCAGAGTTTTGCCGATTACCATCAGGCTAATGACTATTTTCAGAATACATTCAATCCATCTGCCGAGCCTCGGCTCGCGGAAGCGCTTTCAAAATATTTAGACGAATTTCTTCAATCTGATGGCAATGCTTTTTACGCAACGGCTGCGAAAAAAAGTGCTGTTCTCATCTGGCAATTTAATTAGGGAGTAACAATGAAACCAGGCCGTTTAGCACCTGTTTTTTATCTGTCCGTTGGAATCATGACATTGCACAGTCCATTACTGATGGCTCAGCGAGATGCTGCTGTGATGACTCTGGATGAAATGATCGTAACAACATCAGGACGCAGTGAAACACTTGATAAGGTAGCTACTACCATTCAAGTCATTTCGGAAGAGAAGATAAGACGTTCCTCAGCCCGTTCGATAACCGACTTACTGGCCGAAAATGCAGTGGGATTTTTCAGTGAATGGACACCTGCTCAAACCTCCATCAATATCCGTGGCGGGGCAACCGATGGCCAGGGTCGTGATTTTCGCAGCCAAACGCTGGTATTAGTGAACGGCAGACGAGCAGGGACGGCAAATATATCCAAACTCAGTTTAAGTGATGTATCACGCATTGAAATTATAAGAGGACCGGCATCAGTCGCCTATGGCAGTCAGGCAATGGGCGGAGTAATCAATATTATTACCCGTAATGGCAGTAATACTTCAGGCAGCAGCATTAACCTTTCCGGTGGTTCCTGGTCATTAAAACAAGGCCATGCGCATACAGCATATCAGGGTGAAAACGCCGATTTCTATTTTGGTATTGGTGCCAGTGAGCGTGATGATTATGACTCCGGTAGAGGAAGCAGAGAATCCATGCATAACACAGCATGGGAAAGACGCAGTGCCTTAGTGGCCGGTGGATTGGATTTGAATGATTTTCACCGGTTTGATTTAACAATGCGAACTGACGGCATCTACAACGCTGGATTTCGTGGTTCAAGCTGGGCACCAGAGGGCGATGAAGATCGGAAGAATCATTCGATAGATTTCAGCTACGACGGACAAAACCCAACGGGTGATTTGGCCTGGAATGCGCATGCCTATCTTGTCAGGGATGTCGATCATTTTAACTGGGAAAACCGGACGTTTCTTAAACTGGATAACGAACGGGTGCTGGATATTTATGGTTTACGCTTGCTGACGGAATGGAATGCCACACAATCAACTGAACTGAGGATCGGTGCCGATCTTGAATACAGTGAACTGAGAAATGATCGGTTTAATACATCAAGAAATACAGGTGAGAAGGTCAGAGCAGCACCATATGATAACGATCAAGATGAACGCGTGGGGGCCGTTTGGGGTGAAGTTATCCAGACGGTGCTCAATGATCGGCTGACATTACGAGCCGGAGGACGTTATACCGATGGTAAAACCACTTTGCAGCCAACCAAAGGACTTGAGCTCATCAAGCGATCAGAAAACTATGATGAATTTACCCATAGTTTGGGGGCCGCTTATCGGCTCACCGATCAGATAAAACTCAGAACCGGATATGCCACTGGTTTCAGAGCACCAACCGCCACCGAACTCGCTGCTGATTTTGAAACCTTTGGTGGTTCGCAAATTATCGGTAATCCAAATCTGGACAATGAAACCAATCATCAGATTGAAGTCGGCATGTCATTTTCCAACGAGTGGTTGTTCAGCGATATTGCCGTTTTTGATAATCGTATCAGTGACCGTATTACCACCCGTCCCAATGCGGATGGACGCAGTATCTATGAAAATAATGACGATGATATTGAGCTGAAAGGTGTTGATCTGCAATTAGAAGCCAACTTGTCTTCTTTGTTGCAGACGGATGTGAACTGGCGGGTGTTTGCCAATGGCAGTTACCATTTTCATATGCGTGACAAGGGCGCGCCTGACACGCTCAACACCGATCGGATCCAGCGTATTTACAAGTATCAGGCCGGTATTGGTACCGTATTGAGTCAGAACCGCTGGGAGCTGAACCTGACCGGTATATTAAGAGGCCCAGTCTGGTATGACACGGAAGAACGCTTGCTAACTCCTCTGGCGGAATCCTCACGTGACTACGTGCATAAAAAATCAGCATTCTGGGTGTTTAATCTTCGCGGCAGTTATCAGGCCACTTCAAACCTGCAATTATTCGCCGGCATAAATAATCTGTTCGATAAAAACGAGCACCCATTATTTATTGCCTTGAATAAAACGCCTTATATTTCGGATCCTGCTTTTTCCAGTGGCGGACGCGGTAACAGCATGCCAGGACGGGAATTGTACGCCGGGTTAAAGCTGGATTTTTAAGGTGCTCAAGTTGCCCAACCATCACGCAACGAGTTCTTTTGATGTCTCCCGCCGGCATTGCCTCAAAGCGGCAATGCTGGCGCTGACATTGATGCCGATGATGGCTAAAAGTGCTGGTGATTCTGCTTCATCCGGGATAACGGTCACGGATGCACTGGGGCGGCAAATTCACATTGCTCAACCACCTCAGCGTATTGTGTCGATTTTTGCCAGTAATACCGAATTACTGCATGCTTTGGGAGCCACCGACCGAATTGTTGGCATTGAAGATTTCACCCGTTTTCCACCGGATATTCGAGAGGGACGAACCATTATCGGTGGACGCCTTGGTTTTTCAGTTGAAGCCATCGCCCGGTTAGAGCCGGATTTAATAGTGATGACACCGGCACGGCAAGCGGTTAATACCTTGCTAAAACCCATGGAAACTATTGGTGTGCCGGTTGTGGTGTTGTTACATCGTGATTTGCAAGAAATCTTCAGCAACCTGAATTTGCTCGGCCAGGTGCTGGGCAATGAAAAACATGCGGATCAGGTCGTTGCACAATTACAGCGTCGGTTAAGCATGATCGACAGGCAATTAGATGGTGTTCAACGTCCGAGAGTGTATTTTGAAACCGGCCAGAATGATCGCGGTAATTTTACGACGATCCGCAAAGGCCATTACACCTTCGACGCGTTATTACAGGCAGGGGCAGAATCGATATTTGCTGATCTTGATCATATCAATCAGGTCAGCGGCGAAGCCATTATTGCCGCCAACCCTGATGTTATTTTGGTTGCCCGTAATGAGGGCAGTGTAGAAACTATTAAGAAACGTCCCGGCTGGCAGAATATCCAAGCGATTCGTGATGATCGGGTTTTTATGGTGCCCCGTGAGTTATTTTTAATTCCGGGTCCTCGAATCATTGATGGTGTGGAGTATCTGGCGCCATTACTGCACCCTCAAATATTTTCCGACAGGGCAAACGTTTGATGGACGTGCAAGTTTTACAACCTGTGTCACGATTCAGCACCCATTTTCCTGCAGTGACCATCAGTATCGGCGTTGTTTTGTGTTTTGTTTTTTCTGCCTGGTTAGGTTCTGAATTATTGAGCCCGATGGAACTTTGGCAAACACTTAGTAATCGCGATTCAGTAATGCGAACACTGATTTTGGAATGGCGTATCCCACGTGTTTTAACAGCATTCTGTGTTGGCGCCTGTCTGGGAATGGCGGGGGGGATCTTTCAGGGTGTGTTTCGTAATCCGCTTGCCGAACCACATCTGTTAGGCAGTGCCAGTGGTGCTTCGGTTGGCGCCGCCATTGCTCTGATGTTACCGATGTTATTACCGGGTCCGTTTTTATTACCTTTATTAGCCTTTGCCGGAGCATGGTTAACCACGCTGCTGGTGGTAAGTCTGGCCCGATTAGCGAGAGTTGAAAGTGGTTTTGGTTTGATATTGGCGGGCGTGGCAATTGCAGCATTACTAACGGCGATTCGTGGTTTGATCATGCTGACATTGTCAGACGATGCCGTCAGTTTACAAGTGATTCTGAGCTGGACATTGGGCGCTATTCAAACACCAACCTGGCGGGAATTCTTTGTATTTATGTTGCTGACGGTGGCTGGATTTATCTGCTGTCTGCGGCTGGCCAGAGGCTTGGATATTCTTGGTTTGGGCTCAGATGCCGCAAAAAGCATGGGGCTTGATGTCTCAAAATTTATGCATCGAGCGGTATTGGTGGCGGCTGCAGTAACTGCATTGGCCGTCGTCTGGGGCGGCCTGATTGGTTTTATCGGTTTGGTTATTCCGCACATGATGCGTTGGTGGTTGGGACCTCGTCATCATCGATTGATGATCTTCAGTGCGCTGGGTTCCGGTGCGGCTCTGATGGTATTTGATGGCATCGCCCGTTCAATAATGCCACCAGCCGAAATCCCTCTGGGTCTGCTAACAGCGTTGTTAGGTGCGCCATTCTTTTTATTTATCCTGATTCGGGAAGCACGTCGATGAGTGAGTTTACGATTCAAGCAGAAGGCATAAAAGTGAAAGTGGGTCAAAAGTCCCTGTTGCACAATATCAATCTCGCTATACCCACAGGCCAATTTGTAGCGTTGGTTGGCCCCAATGGCGCTGGAAAATCCACTTTGCTTAAACTGCTTTCAGGGTTAAACAGACCGGAAAAAGGTGACATCAAACTGGCTGGTCGTTTGCTTAAAAAAATGACTTCAGCGGAAATTGCCGAGCAGCTTTCCTATCTGCCGCAACGTTCTGAAATTTATTGGGATTATCGGGTTAGCGATATTCTTGAGTTGCATGCCGATTCGAGTGTTTTTGCAGCTGCTTTTCTACAGGAGTTTGATATCGAAAACCTGCTGGATCGTCAATTCAAAACACTTTCAGGCGGGGAGCAGGCAAGAGTATTGCTGGCGGCATCATTAATTTCACATCCCGCTATTTTGCTTGCAGATGAACCTGCTGCGGCGCTGGATGTTGCTCATCAATTACAGCTGTTAAAGCGAATCAAGGATCGAACTGCCGAAGGACTGACGGCGATTGTGGTGATGCATGATCTGAATCTTGCGACCCGTTTTGCTGATCGTATTGTTGTTTTGAATAACGGTGAGATCCAATTAGATGACGCTACACAGAGTGTCATTATGTCGCCGGCACTGGATCTGCATTTTGATGTGTATTTTCAACGGCTGACGATGGACCTGCAGACCATATTGATCCCGCATTTTCATTCTGAAAAACCAGCAAGGGAAAATGCTTTTTTAAAAGCGGTTTAACTCTCCATGTAAATCATCGTCGCTTGAAGACGACGGAAGAGAAAGATCAACAAGTCCTAGGGTGAAGAATCAAAAATATTTCCATGACCATGCGTTTTATAAGGATTAAAAAAAGGTAATGAAAGATATAAAAAAGTTATTTCGTAACCTTGAGCAAAATTTAAGGCAATCCAGTTGGTTTGACGATGGCTGGGATATTTATAACCGAGGTCCTTATCTCCAGCTCTATAAAGAGAACTGGTATAACCAGAACCAGGGCGGAATCCATTTTGAAACCTATATTGAAGCACCTCAGCTGCAAAAAAAAGAATTCCCTGTTCATATGCATGCAGAAGAAGACTGCCTACAACAGCAGCGCTTTATTCAAGCATTTCTAGCGCTGGAGGCAGACCGAATAAGAAATTGGAAGGGCTATAGCGTGATCGGTGAGGGATATAACATCTGTTCGCGAACACTGCCCCTTAATTTCAAAAATCTAGAGCAACGTCTTTTCGAAGAGTTCAACAGGCTACGGCAGCTCGAAGCGAGTATCGATGCGGCATTAAATAAAGTTGCGTGATGGCCTCATGATAAAACCAAACAGCCCTTGTATTGATATCTGTGAATTCGTCGGACCCAAAGGGTGGTGCGCTGGGTGTGGTCGAACACGAGAAGAATGCCAGCAATGGAAAAAGATGAAACCGTACACCAAAAATTTGCTGCAAAACTCCCTTAAAAAAAGAATGAGTCAAATGAAGGTTGATAAAAAGTAAGGGACTTTGCCTTAGGCAAATCTGTTATTTGTGATAGATTTGATATATCGTATCAATATGATCTGAGGGACAAATAGCCATGATCGAAACACTTGAAAAATCGGCGATGGGAACTTCATTGGATCTCAAAGAGGTTATTGCAACGCTTCCCTGGAACAACCAGGGATTAATCAATGCCATTGCCCAGCAACATGACACTGGTGAGGTGTTGATGTTGGCCTGGATGAACCGCGAGGCATTACTGGAGACCATTGAGACCGGCAGAGTCTGTTATTGGTCACGCTCCAGACAATGTCTCTGGCGCAAAGGCGAAACATCAGGGCATCAGCAAAAAGTGAAGCAAATTCGACTGGATTGTGATGGTGATGCGGTACTGGTGTTTGTAGAACAAACCGGGGGAGCTTGTCATACCGGCAGGAAAAGTTGCTTTTACAACCAGATAGTCGGAGACCGAGTGGTCGTCGTCAGCGAGCCGGTTACCGAATAACCGTAGTTAAATTAAGGAACACTTATGTCACAAACAGCAACTAACCAAACCCCGTCACAAATCCCGGTCACCATTCTGACTGGCTATCTGGGCAGTGGCAAAACCACTTTGATCAACCATATTCTCAGTGTTCAGCATGGACACCGTATTGCCGTCATAGAGAACGAGTTTGGTGAAGAGGGCATTGATAACGAACTGTTAGTTCAGGACCGTGATGAGCAGATCATCGAAATGAACAATGGTTGTATTTGCTGTACGGTCCGTGGCGATTTGGTTCGAATTCTGAATGAGCTGTCTGCCAAAAAAGCTGATGGACGGATAACGTTTGACCGGGTCATTATTGAAACTACCGGTCTCGCTGATCCTGCACCAGTGGCACAGACATTTTTTGTCGATGATGACATCCGGCAGAACTTTATATTGGATGCCATCGTGACGACAGTCGATGCCAAACACGCTCCGGATCAACTTGATCAACATCATGAGGCGCAAGAGCAGGTTGGCTTTGCTGATCGTATTTTACTGACTAAATCTGACTTGGTCAGTGAACAGCAGCTGCAGGACCTGCGGGCGAGACTGACTAAAATCAATCCAAAAGCCGGCATTTTGCAAGCCAAGCATGGTGAGACAGATATTGATCATATTCTGGATATTCAGGGCTTTAATCTCAACGCCATTCTGGAGATCGAGCCTGATTTTCTTGATGAAGACGCGCATGCGCATTCACATGATGATCATATTGCCTCTTTTGTCTTTTCAGAGCAGCGCGCTTTGGATCCGGATCGTCTTGAAGAAGTGCTGGCGGTTATCGTGGAAAAATTCGGCACACAATTACTGCGTTATAAAGGGGTATTAAACGTGGATGGCATGCCGCACCGCATTATCGTGCAAGGTGTGCATATGTTGGTGGGCAGTGCTGCAGGCAGTGCCTGGAGGAAAGATGAAACACGCCAGAGCAAATTCGTGTTTATCGGTCGTGATTTACCCAAGGACGTTATTCTGGCTGGATTACAGTCATGTATTGTTGAATAAATGCTGTAACGACTCAGGATACTGATGAAAACCACCAAGAGAAGCCTCTCTTGGTGGTTTTTTTGCACGTTTTGGTATTACTCAGCTGCTAAAGGCGCAACCCGTCTGGACTGCAGCTGTTTAAAAAGTCTTTCCTTCTCAATTTCACCAGCGGCAGCATCCGGTGCTTTTGCAGCTGAACTGAAAAAGTCCATCGCCTGTTCAATATCCATGACACCGAGATTTTCACCTTCACGATTACGTATAGCCACACTGGCATTGGCCATTTCCTGATCGCCAATAACACACATGAATGGAATTCGTTGTAGCGTATGCTCACGTATTTTATAGCCGATTTTCTCATTGCGAATATCGGCTTCAGCACGGATCCCTGAACGACAAAAAAAGCTGGCCAGATCATTGACATAAGCGGCGTGTGCATCACTTATGGAGAGTAGTTTTACCTGAACCGGTGCCAGCCACAGCGGTAATTTGCCAGCATGATGCTCAAGCAAAATGCCAATAAAGCGTTCCAGTGAACCAAATAAAGCTCGATGCAACATGACCGGACGTTTACGCTGACCATCATCTGCTACATATTCCAGATTGAAACGTTCTGGCAGGTTCATATCCACTTGCAAGGTGCCACATTGCCAATCA
>NZ_JAUSCC010000110.1 GCF_030651745.1 Methylophaga sp. | reverse complement strand
GATTTCCAGCCACTGGTTTTGTATTTACGGCGGATCCAACCATTTTCCAGATACCAATTAGGTAATTCAGCTTTAAGCCGCTGTTCGACTTCAGCATCAGAATAGGTTTTTTCGTTTTCAGTTTCTCTCCAGCTCATTGTTAATACCTCATTTCTAATAACGACCTTGTGAACTGACAGTGTAAAGCATTATCAGTTTTCACACTTACAGTAGAATTTGTTTGGAACCGTCACAGCTTCAATAATTCAACATTAGTGTTGTTCTCACATTAATAAACCGATCCTATTTGGATTCTATACCACGCCGTAGTGGGAGAGCTTTTTTTGCGACCATCTAATTTGTTTTCTTAAATAACTAAGTTGGTTAGGTATTCATTTCATAAATAATTTGCTCAATAGAGATAGTATTTTTATCAAATCAGCATTCATGGTTTGGTTTCGCTATTAATTAATGAAAGTCATCGTAATGTTTAACAAACCGAAACTACTTTTACAATAGGCAGGACGATGTCTAAACGCCAATTTTGATTCCAACTAATAAGGAAGGGCTGATTTTGCAAATATTAAGTTGCTAAGTACTCACATACCATATACGTATCGTTTTTAAATATATAATTTAACATAATATACATTATACGAAGTTGATGAGAATGCTAAGAAGACGCCGTTGGTACGAAAATTTAAGTGCAAGAACGAAATTTGCATACTCATCAGTTTTGAATTATGGACGTCGAAAAAATGACTTATCGAGAGGTTTTGCTTCGTGCTCGTTTAACTAAAAAAGAAACTGCTAAATTCTTTAATGTTTCAATTCAAACTGTCGAACGCTGGTACAGAATTAATAAAACCCCGACCGGCGTTATTCCCGCTTTAAAATTACTTTCAGGTGACTGCCCGGAATTGTCAGCAAAATCAGGCTGGCAAGGCTGGGCTTTTTTCAATGGCTTTTTATGGACTCCTGAAGGTCATCCATTTACACCTGGTGACATTCGAGCAGCTAGGCTTGATAGAGATATCATCAGAGGTTACGAACGGGAAAATGGAAAGCTTCGTGATCTTATCAAAAGTAAGGATTTTTCAGGACCAGAAAAAACATCAAATGTAATACCCTTTCCAACGGTAAACAGGATTGCATTACGGGCGATTGAAAGACGGGATTCTGAGTAGATGCGGGATGGCTTACGTGCCACAAAAGATAGAATTAAAAAAAAGGCCTGGCGTTAATCAGGCCGAAGGTTTTACGGTTTAGGCGTTTCTTTAGGCGGTTCAGATTGTGCTATTTGTTGCGGTTCAATATATGGATTGAATGATTGTGGTTCAGAGTTTATATGGGAGTTGCATTTGTCTGGTGTAGTTGGATAAACAGTGCCTTGTTGTGTGTAACAAGTGCATTTAGGTGGACGCGATATGCAGCCGGCAATTCGTGGAAAGTCTTTAACTGTGACGATACTGGCATATGCGGGTGCAGATTCGAGTATCCCTGGGAAAGTTGGTCGAAAATCAAATCGAGTATCAATACTTGGTGTCGGAGGATTTACCCTGGCTACAGTTTGCTGGAAGGTGGCTGTTTGTCTGTCGGGGCTGCCCGACTCCTCTACTGAGGCGCCGGGCTGCTGTGCGGCGGTAATTCCGGAAAATACTCTGTAAAAAGAGTATGCAGTAACACACACAACGGCTATGGCGAAAAATACGGCTGGAGGGATTTTACGTTGTTGCTTGGTATGTAGTGATGCTGATTTATATAGCGGGAATATCTTTTTATTTAGCGTATAGGATGATGTAACAGCATCACTTGTTGATTGTGGATTATCTTTTGTTTCAGGCCATTCGAATTGTTTTCGACCTTTCCAGTTGACACGTAAATGGATGTGACGCGATACCAGGGCGCGAACGTTGCTATCAATTAATCGTGGTGATTGTGTTATCAGGAAGAAATCCAGACCTTTGTGTCTATGAACTTCAAATGCTGCAACGTTTTCAGGAACTTTGGCACCACTTGAACGTGGACGGTAAATATTCTGTGCTTCGTCAAAAAACATAACGGCACCATCAGGTGCCCATTTATGCCACTCATTGGCGGGCATCATTTTTGTTTCTTTTTCTTCCTGGGTGTAATGGGTACAAACGTCGCATGATGGTGAATCACAATAAGCGACAATATGCGGTAATTTCAAATCAGGAATGCCGTGGACGTATAGAGCTCTGCCCTCTTTAACTGATTTCAACATGAAATCTAGTGCATAGGCGGTTTTACCTGAGCCGGGTGTACCTGTAATAAGGTTAATCATGCGAGTTTTCCGAGTTTTGGTAAGAATTCAATTGCTGCTCTGGCGATGGATGCACCGAATACGATTCCGAGAGCTTCAGGAATGCCTGCAAGGGATGCAATTTGTAATGCAACACCGGCAAGGCTGTTCCAGGAATTTTGGGCTTGTGAAACCAGGGCATTTAAAATTGCTGTTATGGCACCGAATGAGATGAACCCCATTCCGAGTGCAGCAAGTACGCGACCAGGTGCCAGGTCGACCATTCCGAATAGTAATTTAGCTAAGCCTTTCATCGTCTGAAGCCTCCCATAACAAATACGCCAGTTAATAGAGCCATTGTGATAACAGCGGGCTTGACTCCGGAAGCGAATGAACAAGCGGCATCATAATCATATTGAATGCCACCACCCATCTGAATTGAGGCAGGGCATGAAGCGTTTCCGGAAAAGCTGACTGGCTGGTAGTCAAATGGTAATTGTTGTTCGTCGATTGGTGTTTCGTCGGGAGTTTCACCAAGTTCCTGGCAAGCTAGAATTTCAGGATTTGCTTTACAGATATCCTGCTCTTGAGCTTCTTCCGGGAATGGTTCGGTTGATGTTTGTTCAGTTGGGTCAGGATTTGGGACGGTATCTGGATTGCCATCGTTGTTAGCATTCCAGTTTGAGCTAATTTGGTCAGCAGCCGTTTGGAATTCGGGGATAGTTGCTGCATCAGGAAAGCCGGTATATGGGTCTGTTAGTAAATCAGCCTGTTGTGATGGTGATAGATTGCGGTAAAAGTCAAAAAGCTGGTCATTAGATGCAGGTTGAGGCCACGGATTAAAGGGTGCTGCAGGTTGCTGCAAGGAACGAGGTAATCGGAAAAAATTTGCATTGCCACAACCAGAAGCGCCGACGCGCTGTAGGCAATATTGTATGTATGGGTATGAAGATTGGTTGCCAGTTGGGTGCAGGATAACGCCAGCAGGTTGAAAATTACCGAAAGTTGAGCGAACGTGATTGAAACATGTACCCATTGATATTCCAGCCATTCTATTTCCGGGGCCGATACCAGGGGATTCACAGAGGTTTTGTTCATTTACAATGTCCCAAGCATCAGGTCTGGTTGTGGTCTCCCATTGCTGAGTTTCAGGATTATAGAAGTAATCAGCAGCAGTTAGTGCAGTTACAAGCGCGATTCCCCAAGGTGTTAAAGACCTAGTTTTGATTGCATTTGCAACAGAAGCTTTACCAATTTCAACAGCACGAACAGCATAGACAGATTGGTTTGAAGCGGTTACACCGGCAAACCTGGTTGAAGCTGTCACAAGGGATGAACTGGAGACCATGCGATTTATTGAGGTTGGTTGGAATGGTTGCTGTAGTACAGCATTGGCTTGTGCATTACCAGTGGTTAGAAATATGAGTAAACCAATTGCCATTCCGGCAACTGATAGGCCAAGAATCACCAGCCAGATGCGGAGTAATATTCTGGTCATTAGTACATGGCCACTAATACGCAAATCATGATTGTTGCGAATATTGCTACGGCGTAGAAATCCATTAGGCACCCCTTTTTGCTATTTTGATGCACCACACTGAAATGACAGCGAATGCACACATGAAACCGAGTTCGGCGGCAGTGTCTACGTCGACGCCAAAGAATGAATTATTGAAACCTGGTTGAGTGCATGACGGTGGTGTTGTGGTTACCAGGTATGAACTGTTTTGATTAGAGGCAGTTATCTGAACAGTATTGCCCGCCACAGTAACCGAATTAATCGCGTCGCCATTGCCCAGAAAAACTTCCGAGTAAATCGAGTCTGCAACTTCGTCGATGGTTTCATAACAGAAATTTTTATATAGGTACATGATAAGAACGGGGAGCCTTTCGACTCCCCTTCCACTTATGCGCCGCGGCGGATATGTTTGTACACTGCGATGGCAACGATGATGCCAAGCACAGCAGTTGCGATTGCAATACCGATAGTTTCAGCAGCATCCATTTTGGTTTGAACGGCAGCAGGTACTTCAGCCATTGCAGTTCCAGCTGTTAATGCTAGAGCAGTTGTTGAAGCAGCTACTTTAGAGCCGAATTTTTTAGCTTGATTTAAAAGTTTCATTTTTGTTACTCCTAGAGGTTAAGTTATTGATGAAGGTCATCACCCGTTTGCGTCATTCGCATGTTCCTTCCGTCACATGCGCATGTCGCAAATTCGTTGAATTGAGACTGATACAGATGAAATGACTCATCATCTATTTCAGTTTCAGGAAAGCCAGTTTCAGTGAACATGGTCATTGTTTATGCGGCTGTTTGTTTTTGCTGAACTGGTAAAGGTTCAATTTGTGAGAAGTCGCAATTTAGATTCTGGTAGGCAACACCTACGGCTGAATCTTTCAGTGTGTAGTGACCTACAGGCATTGGATTAGCTGCATCAGCTTTGTTTTTATCTGAGCCTTGATAAAGGCGGTAGTTAAATGGTGTTGGATATTTGCCACCGTCATGCAAGTAGGCAACTTGTAGAGCTTGATAGATTGGCTCATCGTTGCGGGTAGTTAAATTTGATAACTGTGTTGGTAGTCGAGTTTGTTCAGTAAATTCAATACGTGGTTTCATTTTAGGTTGCTCCTAAGTGGATACGATTATTAATGGGTAGTAAGATTCTGACGTTTCATAAAAGTCAGTTGGTTCACGGTTGGAAAGCATCCGGATAATGCGACACATAATGATTTCAGGACACAGACCGATTGTGATTGGTAGCCATCCGGTTACGAATGGCGGTGAAGGTATGTTTGATGATGAATAACGCCGTTTATTGAATGAGACAGAATCAGTTTTTGTGATGTACTTAGCTAAGTAATTAGCAATGCGGCGTGGATTCCATGAGTTTTTGCCAATCGCGATTTTTGGTGAGGTGATGTCTATGTTTCCATCACCTACAACAGAACGCCAGATTGATCGAACGGTTTTAACTGGGTAAAAACCACTGATAGCTAAGTGGAAGTGAACAGCGCCACGTTTCTGAAATTCTGGTACGGCAATGTATTGCCATTGCTTGCCGAATGTATCTTTCATAGCCCGGCTGAATTTTGCTAAATCAGCACGAGCTAAATCTAAATCAGTTTTGTTTTCTCGATAGGTCAATGTCAACATGCGGTCTGCATTGAGCATGAGTGATTTATAGCGAACGTTTTTTTTTGCACGAGCTTGAGATTTTTGTAGAACGATTTCGTCCATTTCGGATTTTTGAGTGTTCGAACGTTTTGCACCGCCGCCTTTGCGAATGCTTTGGTCTGAATCGAGTTTCAGTGCAATGCATTCAACATCGCCAGAATTAAAAGCAACTACTTTTGTGTACCAGCCTTTACCTGAATTTCTATCGTCTGAAATTATCGAATAAACATCGTTCAGTGTTCTAAGACCAGATAGCTCAGTGTCTGTATTTAGTGGGGTTTTAACCCGCTCGTCATTAAGTGTTCCCAGTTCAAGTCTAGGCTTCGCCACTTCGTGGCTCGCTGTTTTCATGGTCTTAACCGAGTAAAACTGTGATTGAAAAAACGAGGAATGGCAGACCAAGGCCAAAGAGGAAAGCTTGTGTATTGCGTTCTAATCGAGTCATTACGGTTGCTCTGTGTAGGTGCCCATCCCCGCTCATTAGAGCAACCGTAAAGAAACCTTGAGCGGTTCAGGACGTTGTTTTGTCCGGCTGCTTATTCATTGGGCATGATATATACCTTGGTTAAAGTATATATTCAATACCCAAGGTATAATCTTTGCGCATAGAATATGAACAGGTTCACATTGGAGGCCATCATGAATAGTTACGAATACATACAAGAAATCAAGCGCCGCAACGGTTTAGACACTGATTACGCAGTAGCTATCAAGCTAGGATGGAAGCCTAATAAAATTTACCAATATCGTGATGGACAAGGAATGGATAATGCTGCTGCACTACAAGTTGCGGAGGTTTTAGACGTGCCTGTTCTGGCAGTTATTGCCGATATGGAAGCTCAGAGAGCAAAAGACGATGTAACCAGAAACAAATGGATTCAGCTGGCTAAATCTACAGGTGTTGCTGGGATGCTTGCTTTAAGTTTAAACGTAGTGCCAATGTTGGTGAACCCTGCTGTATCAACGGTTTCAGCGGGTGAGTTAAACGGAAATAATATACATTATACGAACTTATGGATCGGCAAGAAATTGAGTAGAACTCTCACCCGGAAATCAGTTTAGAGATATTCCGATAATGTGCGTTATGACAAAAAGATTAGTTTTCTAAGATGGTTCAGAATTTAAAATCTGAGAGTTTTTACCATACAAACCCCACAAGATTTTAAATTCTGAATGGTTAAATTTATAAAGATTTAAAAGCTGTGGACTATTTTTTCAAATATTGAATTCTCATTTAACGTTTAACGAGCTGATAGATAACTGTCATCTTATTCATATGATTTACCATCCGCTTTAATAGATACGTATTAACAGGATTGTAACCGGCAGGTAATTTTCCAATTACGACTGGCAGGCTCAGTAAACTAGGACGAGCAACTATAAAACGCTACACCTGGCATCTCAAAAAACTCGAGTGGTTTCATCCTGTAGTATTTCTCTTCTACCTCTTTGGATTGTTCGTCGTAAGGCTTGGTCATTATTTCTTGCAGCTCTCGAAGTAGAGAGTAGTCCCCCGCCATCGCTTGCTGATAAGCCGGTACCACAAACCATTCCCGCAAACTGTATTTTGGGTTAACCCGTTTCATCTGACTACAAAGCTCCTCACTTGAGAAAGGTTGAGCAGCATTAGAATGGGCCTTAACGACAAGCGCTTTCCATTTAGTGAGCCACTGTGTCCAGCGAATATTCATTCGCTCGGGGTCTTTCGTATATGTCGTGTTCTTATAAAAGCTTTTTTTGAGTGGACCAATATCGTCGGGCACCATTGAGAGTTCACGAAAGAAAATGGTGTAATCAACTGATGTTTCCATCATCAGCGATGCAAGCTCGCTAAATAACTCCGCGTTAAAGTTATCAAGGCCAAGTTTGGCTGCCCACATTTTCTCCATTTCCACCTGCATTACTGATACAAAGCTGCTTTGTATCTCGTCCAGTTCTTGCTGAGAGTCCTGATGCGAAGTCAGCAATGGCCGTAACGCTGTACAAAACATGCGAAAGTTTTGTTCTGCTGCAGCGGGTTGATTCAGAAACGCAAAGTGTTGACCTCCCCCTGTCCATGACTGGTAATGCGGATCAAACAGTTCGCAGAATCCGAATGGGCCGTAGTCGAGTGTAAATCCACCTGCAGCACAATTGTCGCTGTTGAAGTTACCCTGGCAGTAGCCGACACGGATCCAATTCGCAATAAGCGACGTAAAGCGTTTTCGGAACTCGCGTGCGACCAACAATACTTTTTCGGGGGTACTCAGTCTTTGGTCGATGACATCTCCATACTCACGTTCGATCAGGTGTAAGACTATCTGCTCCAGCTCTTCCATCGCTTTCGGGTGTTCGTTGCTACGGGCACGGCGACCGAACAGCTCAATTTGACCAACCCGAATAAAAGACGGTGCAACCCTTGTCGAAATAGCCGCTGGCTCCGATATAACCGTATCTGGATCCTTAGAGCGTGAGCCTTCTGAGTACCACGGACGCCTTACTTTCTCGGTTTTAGAAACGTACAAACTCAGAGACCGTGAAGTTGGAACGCCAAGCGCGTGCATGTGCTCCTGTGCCAGAAACTCTCGAACACTTGACCGCAAAACAGCACGTCCATCAGCACCGCGGCAGTATGGCGTTCGGCCTCCCCCTTTTAGCTGCAATTCCCAGCGATGACCATTGATAACGGTCTCTAGCACCGAAATAGCACGACCATCGCCGTATCCGTTGCCGGTCTGAAAAGGACATTGCTGCTTGTATTCGGTGCCATATATAGAGAGTGCATAGCCAGTCGCCCATCCAATCTTACGCATCGGCTCCGGAACGTTTGCAAGGTTACCGGAGAACGCACGCATAAAGTCAGCCGACTGAGCCATGTTGTCGGCGAAACCCAGTTCGCGAAACAGGTTTTTACTATGTGCGACGTACTCGGGGTTTTCGAGTGGCGTGGGACTGACAGGCACATAGTGGCCGGAGAAGACTTGACGGGGATAGTGGTCAGCTCCGTTTGATGTTACATCAGGATCAGAGTTGAGCGTGTCCATAAACGAGTAGCTTGCCAACTTTGCAAGATTGTCGAGATTAGAGATTGTGTCCATAGACTCAGTTTGCTGGGGCGGTGGCTTTATCATTGGTGCTCCAGATGCGGCGGGAAAAAAGGCTGTTTCCCCGCTGCTTGTTCGATTGCGGGGCAAGACTTGTAAGTATAACTTAGGATCCCGGCCTCAGTTTCACTTGAAAGGATTCGCATCTCTGACTGTCGCTACAGAATTGATACTTAACTTTCCCTGCTAATCCTCAACATAGTTCTGCAAGTCATTGCTATTTAATCGTTAGCGGTAAGTTTTATGGATTGCCTTACAAACTCGATCTCAAGTGTTACCGTAGTCAGAGTCAACAACACAAAATGAGTTGAAATTACATATGATTCCGCTATCTATTCTGGAACTTGGCCGTGTACGCCAAGGCTCTGACCGCCGAACGGCTCTTAATGATGCCCGGACGCTTGCTCAGCATGCTGAGCGACTGGGTTACAATCGCATTTGGGTAGCGGAGCATCATAATATGCCTGGTGTTACTACTGCGGCTACCTCGGTCGTCATTGGTCATATCGCCGCGGGGACTAGTAGCATTCGCGTTGGTGCCGGTGGCATCATGCTGCCTAATCACGCGCCATATGTGATTGCCGAACAGTTCGGTACATTGGAAGCCCTTTTCCCCGGCCGTATCGATCTTGGATTGGGCCGCGCTCCCGGGACTGACCAAATGACCTTGCGAGCCTTGCGTCGAGATCCCGCCAACGCGGATCATTTCCCACAAGATGTGCAGGAATTGCAAGCTTTTCTTGCACCCAAAGGAGCCTCCCAACGAATTGAGGCAGTACCCGGTTCAGGAAGCAATGTGCCTATTTGGATATTGGGCTCCAGCCTATTCGGTGCACAACTGGCGGCAAGTCTGGGGCTGCCTTATGGTTTTGCCTCTCATTTTGCACCGCAAGCGCTGCATCAGGCGCTTAAGGTCTATCGTATGAATTTCAAACCATCGGCACAGCTGGATAAGCCATACGCAATGATCGGAGTCAATGTGATCGCGGCCGAAACTGACGAGGAAGCTCGCTACTTGGCAACATCACAGCAAATGTCCTTTACTGACCTCTTCCGCGGTACTCGTGGCTTGATGCAGCCCCCAATCGACGATATAGAATCCTACTGGTCTCCGCAGGAAAAGGCTCAAGCAGGACAAATGCTAGATTGCAGTGTCATTGGTAGCCGTGAGACCGTACAAGATGGTTTGCATAAGCTTATCGAAAAAACGGAAGCTGATGAGCTAATGATCGTCACCGATATCTTTGATACCTCAAAGCGGCAACGTTCTATCGAAATTACAGCGCAAGCAATGGCTTGAACGCCTACAATACGGGTTTGTTAGCTTCGGCTAAGTAGTGCATTGTTAGCCACTTCATTTTCTACTACAGCCATATCGGTTGTTTCTTCGAATACAGCAATCGTTATAGGCTCAGCCTTAGTAAAATGGTAGACAGCGATCGTACTTCCTGGCCCTTGCCCCGTATGTCCATAACTCTCTACATCATCGTCATAATCCATCATTAGACCAAGCCCCATAGCGGGATTACGGCATGGACGATTTCCCATATCAAAATTGAGTTTATAGGGGGACAACATTTCAGATAGTGTATCGGCTTTTATAATTTCGACAGAAGACAACGAATGCAAGAGCCGTGCTGCTGATGCAGTTGTTCCAGCAATCAGGCCATGAAAGCACCATCCCGGATCGTAATCGGCTTTTGATAACGCCAGTTCTGTGAATTCTTTTGGTGTTGTAATTAACACCACATCGTTTAGGTCTAGAGGCGTAAATAGAATTGAATTTAAAACTGTGGCCAGATCACTATCTCCAATGCGCTCCAATTCACGCTTTAAATAGAGGTAGCCAATATTGGAATAGCTCCACCCTTGACCAGGTTCAAACATTAATTCATTTACGTTAAGCCGATCAAATAACTCTCTGACAGACCAAGGCTCATCGCCTCTTTCGACAGCTTGGTGATATTCAGGTAGCGCGCCGTAATCCTTTAATCCGGATGTGTGTTGAAGTAATTGTCTATAGGTAAAGTTTTTGCCTTCAAGGCAGTCATCCAAATTAACTTTACCTTGTTCAGAAAACTTCAATATGGCACACGCTATAACCGTTTTTGTAAAACTCCACCAAGGCACGACCTTGTCATTTCCATCAGAAATGATTTCAGATTTTTTAATGATGCTCTTGATCATCTACTTGAACCCTCGGGCATTATTTCTTGGCACGAATTGACTTCTAACGCCGCGCACAAGGGCGCGATCTTTCGAGCGTCCCAGCCACCGAAAGCGGCGATTGGTTCGCTTTGTTACACATTTTTAATAAACACCCTTTGGTCTTTGATATGGGTGTAGCCTGAAGCCGCATAAAAGCCATGTGCGTCATCCCGTTTAGTATTGGCACGGATGCGGACCGATTTGACTCTGGTACTCAGCCAATGTTCGGCATACTCAAGCAGCATCTTGCCTACTCCCCTGCCACGATAGTTCTCCAGGACAACCAAGCTTGCGATTTCGCCAACTTTACCTTCCGCCAACCTGACATCGATTATGGCGTTGATGCAGCCTACAGCGCTGCCACCCGACTCTGCCACAAACACTTCGCCGTGGCCTTGACGAATTGCGCTTATCACTTCGCCCAGCGCCACGTCACTGGTGCTGTATCCGAGCTCCTCCATCAAATGTACAAGCTTAGGAACATCGACGGCTTGAGCAATTCGATAAGTTATGGTCATAAATTTATGTGTAACGCGTGCATGGCATTGTTAGGCCTTGCAAACAATGATATTAAAGATCTTGTCCACAAGGTCGCCTGCATTACTGAACCCGCTTTCTTTATGTTGATAAGTGTCCATTATTTGAAATTCGAAAGAACGCAGTAGTGTACAAACTTCTGCTTCATCATAGAGATGAAAGCCATATGGCGTGAACGGCAGCTTCTTCATAAAGGAACTATCTCCGAAGGCAATACAAAATAGGCCCGCTGGTTTCATTACCCGCCTAATTTCCGCAAGATGATCTCCGGGCATTTCCCAGAAATACAACGTATGAACTGTCAGAACTTTATCGAAAAAACCAGCTTCAAAGGGAAGCTGATCAGAACTTCCCTGCTGAAACCGCACACATTCCTGTTCAACCAAATGTTCATTGAGACGTTCAGCCTCGGCAACCATCTCACTCGACCAGTCGATCCCCACATAGGAGATTTTGTCAGCCGCATTAAAAATATCGCCGACAAATGCGCCATTGCCCGGACCAATTTCCAACAATGAATCTGATGACCTTAGTTGCAAAAGATCGATGCATTTATGGTTGAGCGACCCGTTGGCTTCATTCATCTTCTGCGCAACATCTAACGCTTCCGTACCACTGGGACAGCGCAACTGGGATGCAAGGAAATGTGGTTCCATATGACTTCCTTAATGCCTAACGCTTTGCTGATGCGCCGCCGCAGCGTAGCGTAGGCAGCCCCGTGGAGGCCACGCTGTTTGTGGCCGAAACGAAATTAAGCAACTTGTTATATGCCACTACTCGTATGCCGTGAGTGTGTCAAAAATATCTTTTGACAGAACTCTAAATGAACTGTGAATAGATTCTGATAGCTTCTCAGTATTGTCAAAATCAGGATTGGCAAGCATTACAATTTCAAAAATTGACCATTCCGGCATTGTATTTTCGTTTACCCACTTCGCACCTTTCAATTTTTCCCAGTAACCAATCTGAACGTGCTTTGTTTGTCCAAGCAGCCAAAGCTCAAAGTGAGCTTGATGATGATTAAGTACGATAGCTAGCTTAAGTTTGTGCTTTTTAAGGTAATCATTTTGCAGATAAAAATAAGTGAAATCTATATAGCCATGCAGCACGTTTGCTACTGAGTACTCACCTATATACGTTTTTGAAAAATCAGTTCTAAGATTTTGAACAATACCGACCAAGTTTTGGTAGGTTTTTTGAATCTCTCCGCTCGCGAAAGCCTCTTTGTAGGCAGATATCCGAGCGTTTAAACTTTTACCTGACATTATCCGTGTCCTTTAACTTCATCTGGCACATAACGCGCCCGCAGCAAGGGCGGTTTTGTAGTGAAGGCGTAGCCGCATCGGAAAAACCGTCGCCTTGCCTGCGATTGTTATGTGTTTGAGCTACCATCTAATTCACGTCTAACATATTCTTGTTGTAGTTTTTTAATATAGCCATTTAAAGATTTATTAAACTTGGGAATAGTTTCAGCTACAAAACCCCAGTTAAAGCTAAGCAAAGCGCTACTCCAGCCCACGTGATATACAAGCCCGTCTTCATTACCATGTGCCATATAAAAACTCCCTTGGTCAAAGTGAGCGCCTTGCTGATTACGATATGTTCTGGATTTTTCTATAAACTCGTAAAAACTTTCTTTAACGTCGTCAGAAAATGCCTCTGAAATCACCTCATCAAGAATGGGTTCCCAGAATGTTTTTTTATTATCAGAAATGACTCCTGGCCTCCCATAACCTCCGTTAAAAATAGTGCAAAATTTGATGATTATTTCTTCAGTGATCAACTCATCAATCAGATGAACATCATGGATATCGGGGAATAAAGAGCCATGTTCATCTTCAAAGCTATCTAATGCTTCTCCTTCAAGTCGCAGACCGGTTTTTAACCTTGCGCGCTCTTTATCATATATTTCAGTGATGTTCTGTGGTCTTCCTGTGTTACAGAAACGATCAACTCGTAGTCTAAGTGCCAAAAGGTCATTAATTCTATTAAGTGCTACTTGCCATAAATATAACCTCCCGAGGGTTTCTATCTCGCTTGACATCATATTTCTCCCAACACTGATGTTAAAAACCTATATAGAACACATAACGCCAAAATTGTAGCGCAGCGAAAATTTTGTCCCTGTGCCTGAAATTGTTATGCATTTTCTCGGGCTTCGATTGAGTACGAAGGGTCAATGACATCGACCTCTCGCATGAAAATGTCTAACAGAGGATATGCTTTTGGAATAGACGCATTAGCCAATTGGACAGCCACCTTTAACTTCTCGGAACCTTATTCGGACGTTTGGTTAAGGGGCTGCGGAACGCAGTCCCGAGCGAGCGAAGCGAGTGGCTTGAACCAGTTGTTAGCTGCTCACTCATACAACCGCTCATAGCCATTTCTTTCAAAATCTTCAAGGCTTGAAAAGGCTACTGTGGTGGGCCACTTTGGCGAGCTTTCTTTTTGCCAGGTTAGATGAACCACAACGTATGGAGTGACTGATGAGGGCGTTTCAAATAAGAAATCATCTAGCTTTTCATGGCGTGCAATTGCGCGTGCTGGAGTTCCATACAAAGAGTGGGCCTCGTTGACCTCTTTTTGAAGCTCGTCTGAGAATTTAAGCGACTCTTCCTCGCTTAAGGTCTTCCAGTGTTTAGGTAGTGTATTCATAACGTGAATGGATCATATTTTTTCATCAAGTTTGTCCATTCTTCATAACCTATTGAAAAATTGATAAATTTAAAGGTAGTCATCTCAGACATAAAAAATAATCGTGAATGATTCACGATTATTTTTCGCTATAGGGGATATAGGTATGAGCTGGGCTTCCATGTCTTGCTCCATCAAGTCAGATGGAGCTGAGTTTAACCACATTTGTCGTGGTGTTACACATAGTTATACGATGCATTTGGTGTTTTTGACTTGTGTGGGACTTATCGTATTTCAATAACGATTGTTTTTTTAGGTGCGTTCTCTGTTTTCGGCATTCACTCACTACCTCGCCAAAAGTACCGCAGCTACTATCCTCCTTCCAAGTCCAAAAAGCACAGGGTGGCTACCCTATCATATTGGTAAAACCTTATCATTTCAGGCGCTAAGCTCCAGTTGCTGTTGCAGCTTTTTTTGGGTATCAACGATATTCTCGACCAGATAGGCAGCGTCGCGGTCTATGCCAGAAAAACGACCTGAGCCCCAGGTGTAAAGCCATGGCAGGCCGATGAAATACAAGCCGAGTTTGTTGGTGACACCACGGGTATGTTGTGGATGTCCTTTGCCATTGAATACCGGCGCATCCAGCCAACTGAAGTCCGGGCTGAAACCGATACACCAGATAATGCTGGTAATACCTGACTGGACCAGATTGAGCTTTTCTCGTTCTGTTTCGGGTTGCCATACCGTTTTGTAGGGCGCTTCGACCGGTGCATTGATGTTGTTTTCTTCAATATATTTATCGATACGCGCATTTATATTCAGGTAAACCTTATCGGCATGCTCCAGATTCGCCTGTAGATCCGGTTTGAAAATCAGGTTTTCGCCATCAAAATCTTGCATTAAGCCAAACAGTTCCATGCCTTGGGTGGCAAATTTACGTAGATCGATTTCGCGACCACCATCACGGCCGGTGACATAGTGGTTAGTGTTATCACGAACGCCTTCACGCAAGGGATGTTCATCAACAGAGATATCGTAATATTTCATGTCGTGCAGCCATTCCACTACATCTTTGCCGCGATAGAACCGGGCAACACGAGGCGCATCTCCGGTGGCCAGATAGACTTTTTTACCGGTTAAATGAATATCTTCTGCGATTTGAGCTCCGGACTGACCTGAGCCAACGACCAAGGTTGCACCATCCGGTAGTTGCTGTGGGTTCATATACTTTTCTGAATGAATTTGCATCACTGATGCCGGGATCTTTTCGGCCATTCGGGGAATAATCGGCACCCGATAACCACCTGATGCGACTACGACCTGATCGGCTGTATAGCATCCCGCCGTTGTCTCAATCTTATATTTCCCGGAATGATCAGAAGTAACTTTGAGGATGGCAACATGTTCAATAACCGGTGGATTGACCTTCTCGGCAAACCGGCCGAGGTAATCAATGATTTGCTGCTTATTCATAAAGCCTTTGGGATCGTCACCATCGTATGGGTGTCCCGGCAAATTACACTGCCAGTTTGGCGTGACCAGTGTGAAGCTGTCCCAGCGTTGATCTCGCCATGTGCTCATCATGGTGTCTTTTTCAATCACCAGATGATCTATTTTGGCTTGTTGTAAATAGTAGCTAACCGATAAACCGGCCTGACCGCCGCCGACAATGATCACACTGTGATGCGCGTTAATGGTTTCTTTTGTCATATTTGTCTCCTGCCAAATGCTTTGAACGTTATTGAGCTAATTGATCAGTAATATTGAGCACGGTGACCTCAGGGCTTTGGTGATCATTAAACTGTTTCGCTTTGGTTTTGAGCGAGCTGAGTTGGTCCATGGCACTGGAACAGTGATAGCCATATTTGGCATTAACACGTTCACTTGCTTCATTAAGGGCGTTTTCAGCACGTTGCATAAATTCGTTTAACGCATAGGTTTTGCCGACTTCAAGATAGCTAAGGATCACTGATGATGGTGAGTAGCAGTAATCGATTTTTTCATCCGGCCATTTCACATGAAAGTACATTTGAGGCATGGTTATTTCCTTCTCATAAAAAGTTTTGTTTAAGTTCTGTGAGTGAGGTTTCGTTGAGATCCCAGAACAAATGTGCGTTGCCATCGCCATGTACCCAAAGCTGTTCGCTGTCAGTGATTTCACCAATTTTGGCTGCTGCTATCTGACGTGCTTCAAAACAGCTCAGTAATTGAGGCAGCTGCTCGTCATCTGCCGTGAGGATGAAACCGAAACTGGGAAAGGCACACAACCAGTCTTCCCAATCAACACCTAAAGGTTTAGGGATAGCGCCTAACTGAATGGAAGCGCCAACGGAAGAGCTTTCCAGCAACATTAAAATGGTGCCGAACAATCCCGCCTGACTGATATCTTTCGCCGCGATCGCCAGACCAGATTCGGCGATCTGGGGCAGTAAGGCGATATCGCCTCTTAATCTTTCTGCCGGTGCTGTCGTGGCGGCATTCCAATTGAGGAATGGCTTGCGGAAGCTGCCACGCAAATCAATCGCTGCTATCAGGTTTTGCCCTGGCTTGGCGGCAAAGCTGCTTAACAAGCTTTTGGCATGTCCAACAATGGAAACAGCCAGTTGCTGATTTTTGCCTTTCAGATGGGTATGGCCACCCACTATCGGAATGCCATAGGTATCTGAGGCGGCAACCATCCCTTCCATGATCGGCACCATCGCGGCTTCATCTTTGGCCCATAACGCATTGACCACGGCATCTGCTCTGCCGCCCATTGCAGCAATATCACTGAGATTCACCATAACGCCGCACCAGCCGGCAAACCACGGATCCCGTTTCACAAAATCAGACATAAAGCCTTCAATGGCAACGAGCCCATAACCGTCATCACGTTTTATTACGGCGCAATCATCACCATTGGGATAATCCAGCACGGTTGTTTGCTGACTTAACATCCGGCTGACAGCAGCGATATCTTTTTTCTGACCGATACCACTTCGCTGTTTTACGTTTTCCAATAGCAGGTTCATGCTTAGATGGCCTGCTGCAGGTTGAGCGTGTGTTCCGGTAACAGGCAGGGTGCGAGATGCTGAATTCGATGATGAGAACGACTTCTCACCATAAAACCTTTTTCAGGAATGAAATTGGGTGGGTAATGCTCTAGATCGGCTTGCATCACCACATGGTTTGTTTCACGAATAATCATTTCACCAATTTTTTCCCAATGCATTCGCTCAAACAGCCGCTGATTCTGTTGCTGTACATGGGCATAAAAATGACTGCAGCCAATCGCATGCGCACTGCTGACGGCCAGTTTAATTAAGGCCGGACCTAATTGACCTTGTCGCCTGAAATCATTGCTGACGGCCAATCGAGAGCCGTACCAGATCCCAGGTTCTGCCTGATAAATACGTACTGTGCCGACAATTTCTTCATGCCAGCCACCATAGCCGCCGATGGCAACGATCAGATGGGATTGTTTATCGATATCGTCCAAATCACTTTCATCAAACATCGCCTGTTCGTCACAGAAAACCTGTTTTCTCAACTGATACGCCTGTGCTTTCTCCCACTCCAGAGTGGCCCATTTGATCGTAAATTCAGAGTACGGTGATGGTTTGTTCATAGCTGATTACTCACTGTTTCTGCTCGCTCGTAGCTGGATAAACTTGAACAGGCCCCACAGCGGCCGCAGCCGGCTTTAATATCTGCAGACAGCATATTGGCTTGCTGCAACATGGAAGCGATGGGGCCCAGCACAGACTCCATAAAGTCAGCAGATGGCGGCGGATGATCTTCGAGTGGCGTACCGTGGATTGGTACAAACGGCACCACAAATGGATAAACGCCCAGATCAATCAATTTGCCAGCGGTTTCGACCAATACTTCTTGTGTATCGCCGAGTCCAGCCAGAATGTAGGTGCTGACTTGACCGCGACCAAAGACTTCTACAGCCACTTCAAAGGCTTCATAGTAGGTATCCAGACTGACTTCAGCTTTGCCGGGCATCAGTTTTTGGCGCAATTCCGGGGTGATAACTTCAAGATGCATACCTAGCGAATCAATGCCGGCCAATTTCATTTTTTCAAACCAGCCATAATCGGCAGGCGGCTCACATTGCGCCTGAATCGGAATATTCACAGCAGCTTTAATGGCTTTGGCACTGTCACACAGCACATCCGCGCCACGCGCTGGGCCTATCGGTGTGCCAGTGGTCATTACCATATGTTTGATGCCATCCAGTTCAACCGCTGCCCTAGCTACCTCGGCTAATTGCTCAGGTGTTTTACGGGCAACGGTTCTTCCTGCGTCGAGCGATTGCCCAATCGAACAAAATTTGCAGGCTTTTCGCCGGCTTTCATAGCGAATGCAGGTTTGTAAAACGGTGGTCGCTAAGACATCTTTACTGTGCAAGGTGGCGATATGTGAATAAGGGATCCCTTCTGCCGTTGATAAAGCATAAAACCTGGGTGTTTGAGAAAAACCCACCACACTGATCGGAATAGATTTTTTTAGCAAAGCGCCTTTGTCCGATTCAATGGTGAAATCAGAATCTCGGGCAGAGTGCGTATAAACCGGGACCATGATCGTGGTGCCATCAATAGTGACGGCCTGATGATCAGATGGCCCTGCCCCACCTCGTCGACTGACATGCTGAGTGTCAGTTGAGGTCAGACGGATCCCAGAGCTTTGTAATTCAGTCAGCAAACGTTGTTTGGAAAGTGCTGTATTCATCTTTGACTTCTCCCGAAATAGTAGTGTCGGTCTGCTGTGTGGTGGCTGGCATTGGCATGCTGTAGCTGGCAGGTTGATCACGAATGACCAGACTTAACAGCTCTGGTCTGGCGTAGTGCCCAACCGAATCCATCATGCGTTTGCGCTTGGTAATCAAACTCATATCAAGATCGGCGATCACTAAACCTTCGCCCTCTTTGATTGGCGTAGCCAGGTGATTGCCTTCAGGTGAAATAATGGCCGTGTTGCAGCCATCTCGAAGTGCTGTTTGCATTTTGGGATCAGTGGTGATGGATTCAATCTGGGCATCGGTCAACCAACCTGTCGAGTTGACCACAAAGCAACCTGATTCAAGTGCGTGATGCCGGATAGTCACTTCAATTTGATCGGCAAAGATTGGCCCGACCAATGAGCCCGGAAATTGGCTGCAATGGATTTCTTCATGCTGGGTCATCAAGGCATAGCGTGCCAGTGGATTGTAATGCTCCCAACAAGCCAGCGCGCCGACTCGGCCAATACTGGTTTCGGCAACTTTTAGCCCGGAGGCATCGCCTTGGCCCCAAATCATTCGTTCATGGTATGTCGGGGTTATTTTTCGACGTTTTAAAGCAATTTCGCCATTAGTGTTAAAGATGATCTGTGTGTTGTACAAACTGCCATGATCCCGTTCGTTAACACCCAGAACCACGACCATTTCATGCTTTTTAGCCCGCTGGCCGATAACGTCGGTAACCGGGCCTGGCACCACAACAGAAGCTTCATATAAAGCCAGATGGGCTTTTCCGGCACTGACTGGCGGAGTGATAAAGGAAAAATACGGATAGTACGGAACAAATGTCTCTGGAAAGACGATGATCTGAACGCCTTTTGATGCCGCTTCATCAATCATGTCCAGCACTTTAAGCACGGTACCATCAGCTCTCTCCAAATCCGGAGAGAGCTGAACAGCAGCAGCCTTAACAATTCGAGGAATAGTTGTCATGACCGCTCCTGGTTAGACAGTCCATGTATCAATGATCAAGGCATTGTCTCTGACATGCAGCAGTTTCAGATCCAGCACGTCCAGCGGATTGATTGGGGTGACACCTTCAATTAAAGATGGCTCGCCATGTCCATACAACGCCTGTAACGCAAAGCGGCAGGCATAGACTTTGCCCCCTTCAGACATGAATTTTTTCAACTGATTATTGAAGTTCAGGTGACCAGGAAATGCTTCATCACCCAGTGTCGGAAAGCCGCGTTGTAAGCCCAAGGTAACGCCAGGGCCATAAAGCAGAATGGAGGTTTCATAACCTTTACGTAGCAAACGTGTTGCCTGCAACATATTGACGAAACCGATAGAGCCTTCAAAAGCAACTGTATGGAAAGTAACGAGGGCTTTATCACCGGGATTGGCTTTAACGTCTTCAAAGACTTTTTCTTCGTAATCGACAAAAAAGTCACCATCTTGATGTTTCGGTACTGTAACGGTAGGCATTAAATACTCCTTAAAATTGATTGGATAACAATCACTGCAATGCAGTGTTCAATTTAACTGGAGCAACGGCTGTGCCATGCTTTGGCATCAAAAATGCAATCAAGATGCAATCAACAAATAGCACTAAAACTTTAAACTGCAGAAAAAAGTTTTAATCTGAGGTAACTACTAGATTGTCTGGTGATATAACCATACAAATCAGCAGATTATATGCACTTTGCTGGTGCTGTAAGGTGCCAAATATGTTGCATTATGGTGCATTGATTGGAAAGTTAATTGGATAATTGATTGGATTTATATGAATACAGTTGATATGAAAAGATGGGCAACAAAGCTCAAGGAAGTAAACAATAAACCGGCGTATCTGTTTATCGCGGATCTGATTGCAACCGATGTGAAAAATGGCAATTTGCAAGCCCGGGATAAACTGCCTGGCTTGAGAGAACTCGCTGAAGCGCTTGATTTAAATTACACCACCATCGCCAGGGCATTCAAAGAAGCCAAAAATCGCGGTCTCATCGACTCACGTCCCGGTGCCGGGACCTTTGTTAAGGGAAATGTTCCAAATATCAAATTATCGGATAATCGCCGACCAGAAATGACAATGAACATGTCTATCGAGCCGTCATCTCCTGGGCTGATAAACAAAATCATTACTGGTGCCAAAGACGTTTTTAGCGAACGGGAAATCTACTCTTTGCTGCGTTATGACGAGTTTGGTGGCAGTGAAGTTGATAAAGAAGCCGGCATGCAATGGTTGGGCAGACGATTACCAAACGTTGACTATGAACGGATCCTGGTGAGTCCGGGCGCACACTCCAGTCTAATGGCGATATTAACCATACTGACAGCAGAAGGAGGACTTGTTTGCAGCAGCAATCTGACCTATCCCGGCCTCAAAGCCATTGCTGCACAGCTGGATATTAAGCTGCACTCAATTGCTTCAGATAGCAGCGGGCCGTTGGTAAAACCGTTTGAAACCATCTGTAAAAGTGGCGAAGTCAAAGCGCTTTATATCAACCCAACTATCCAAAACCCCACCACCACCACGATTCCCTTACATCGCCGTGAAGCGCTGGTAGATGTTGCACTGCGTTATAACATTCCCATCATTGAAGATGACGCCTATGCCATGTTGCCCAGTACAAAAATCAAGACATTTGCAGAACTGGCCCCCGATCTGACCTACTACATCTCTGGGTTATCCAAATGTTTTGGCCCTGGATTACGCATCGCCTATATTCAGTCACCGAATCCACGTCTGACCAAACGTCTGAATGCGGCACTTCGTGCATTGACCGTTATGTCCAGCCCGATAACCAACGCACTGTCTACAAAGTGGATCACCGATGGCACCGTAGACTTGATGATCAAAGAGATTCGTACCGAGGCAAAACATCGGCAGAAAATGGCTGAAGATATTTTCTTCGATCAGCAGTTTTATGCCGATCCGGAAGGATTTCATTTGTGGCTAAGCGTGCCAAAGATCGCCAAGTTAAACCCATCTGAATTAGCGTTAAAACTGCGTAACCAAGGTGTCAGCGCCGTTTCATGTGCAGCATTTAGTCTGGATAACAAACCGCACCACTTTATCCGACTATGCCTGGGCGGCCCCTACGAACGCCACGAATGCAAAGAAAAATTATTACTAGTTGAGGAAATGCTGAATGGCCCACAACATCTTGCTGATATTGTTTTCTAGGCTGAGAATATTGCTTTTACACAAAAAAGGATTGGTCTTTTAAAATGGCTCAGAATTTAAAAGCTGAGCATTTTTGCGATACAACTGTTGACGCGCCCGTTAATCAAAACATGCTTCTGAACACTCTGTTTAGCTCAATCTTCACCGATCTTAAATTTTGAATTTAATAATAAGTTAATTAAAGCTGCGGTATCTTTAAGCAGGTTCAGGATTCTGGATTTATCTTGATATGTCAGGTCACCATTCCCCCTCTAGTTCTAATAGGAGTCATTATGAAAACAATCGGTTATGCAGCAAACTCTTCTGAATCACCCCTTACTCCTTTATCGTTTGAGCGACGTGATTTAAGAGCCAATGATATTGCGATAGAAATTCTTTATTGCGGGGTCTGTCACTCCGATTTACATGTGGCGAGAAATGACTGGGGTGGATCAATTTATCCGGTAGTTCCTGGTCATGAGATTGTTGGTCGGATCATCGAAGTTGGCTCTGCGGTGACGAAATTTAAACCAGGTGAAAACGTCGCTGTGGGTTGTATGGTCGATAGCTGCCAGGAATGCGATGAATGCCATAACGATCATGAGCAGTATTGCCGCAATGGCTTTACCTTGACCTATGGTTCACCGGACAGAATTACCGGTGATATTACACAGGGTGGATATTCAAAGCATTTGGTCGTGCGAGAAGAATTTGTATTACGCATCCCTGAAAACCTTGATTTGGCGCTTGCTGCCCCACTCCTCTGCGCGGGCATTACAACCTATTCGCCTTTAAGAGAATGGAATGTTGGTCCTGGAAGTCGAGTCGGTGTGGTTGGAATGGGTGGCTTGGGTCATATGGCGATTAAATTGGCGGTTGGATTAGGTGCTCATGTGACCGTTATCAGCACTTCGCCAAACAAAAAGCAGGATGCAATGGATCTGGGTGCCCATGCGTTTCTGGTATCTAAAGATGAAGCAGCCATGACGGCTGCCGGTTCAGCATTTGATCTGATTATCGATACGGTGCCAGTGAATCATGATTTAAATCCCTACATTCCATTACTGGATAACGATGCAACGCTGGTATTGGTAGGCCAAATTGGGCCAGTAGAAGGACCTAATACTGCACCGATGATTTTTGGTCGACGTCGCATTGCGGGTTCATTGATTGGCGGCATTGCAGAAACGCAGGAAATGCTGGATTTTTGTGGACGAATGAATATTTTGCCAGAGTGCGAAATGATCAAAATGGATGAGATTAATGAAGCCTTTGATCGAATGGAAAAATCCGATGTTCGCTATCGATTTGTGATTGATATGGCGTCATTAACAGCCTAAAAATATCAGAAAATCTTAAGAATCTAACGAAAAAGGTCAGTCCAATGCTGACCTTTTTCCGTTTAAAGTTAGACGAGACAAAGCCAAACCCACAACCGCTGCAACGATATCGTTAATAAGGTTTGTTTTAAGCTCCTTGACATAATCTTCATCTTAATCGGGTTATTTTCTCGTCTATTAAAAGATATAGGCTGATTAGATGAAAAAGTTATCTGTAAGTATTTGTTTTGGCTTTTTGTTATCGCTTAATACGTTAACCGTTCAGGCTGAACAAACCACAGAGAACCAAGTATGTGAAGACTGGGCCAGTAAGGCTGGTTCATATATGTTGTTCAGGCAGATGAACACGCCTATCCATGAAGCCATGGAAAACGCTATGGGCAATGTCACACGAGGCTTATTGCTTAGCGCCTATCAACAACCGGTGGCGGAAACCAATGAAGGTAAGCAGCAGGCAATTGATGACTTCAAAAGAAAAACATTTGAAGAATGTGTTGCTCAGCAGCCGTGATTAAGTATTGCTATGAAACATAAACTGACTTTCTGGACTAACGGGCGGACTTGAATAGAAACTTACAGTTTCGCCTGTGCGGTTCGACTCTAAACTGTAAATCCCTAATATAAGTTCGGTTTGGGGATTAAATCTATCATTCTGATTTAGGTGTCTCTCATTTCCTGTAAATTCACAATCAAGGGATGAGTACTGATTCAAATTGTTTTCTGACATCGGCTTTCCATTTAATCTTTTTGCACACCACGTGAATGATTTTTTTTGAATGACACGATAGTTTTGATTGTTCAAAATAAGTTTGAAAAAAAATCACCATATCCCTCGCAGACCAAATCCCATTTAGATGCCGTAGAAAGGTTGTTAAATCATGGATGACTGCCCGCTTTTTCACTAAACGATATTTCAACTTCTCAAGATCAATAAGTTTTACATACCAACCATTTGAATGTTGTCTAACCATGATGTGTTTTGGGTATAGACAATTATGTTGGTAGTGGTAATGATGTAAATGACGGATTATTTTAGCTATGCTGGATATCAGTGCTTTTTTGTCTTGAGGGACTAAAGTCGAAAGTTCAATTTTATCCAAACTGATATACCCTTCTAATGCTTTAGTAACCAGAACAGCTTTGGAGGCTTTTGTATCAAAATATAAAACGTCCAGTGTTGGTATATTTTTGGCGTGAAGTGATTGAATGTTACGGTATTCACGCAAAAATGTTGGAATACCTTTAATTGGATGTATAAGCGTCCTTGTCATATGATTTTCTTGGCGCTTGATAAAGACTTTTTCCGGTTGCCCAAAACTATCAATCATACATTTCACAACGCCACTCCACCCTCCCCGACGAATATTTGGCGCCTCAAACCAGGGTGAGTTATTACGCCAAAAAACTTCGAAAGCTTCACTACTTTGATTTGCAGAAGAACATAACAAACTGATTTGATTGACGTTATTTAGCATGACATATTCTCATCTTTTTCGAGAATATAAGTCCGCCACATCGCGTATTTCGGCAGGAAGTCCAGATAGGCTTTTATACGAAAACCTGCCTCGTTAAATTCTTTTTCAATAATATGACGGGGAATGACAAAACGGTTCTGATACTGTCGTTCAGTTCTGCTTGATTCGAGTTTTTTTCTTCTCCATGCTTTAAAGTTTCCATCCACCCACAACGAGATAATCACTGTTGATTTGGTCACACGATAAAATTCTTTTAACAACTCAAGACGATCTTCGGCATCTCCAATATGATGCAATAAACGGATGCAGAAAATAGTATCGACATAACCATCACTCACCGGTAACGAAAAAGCAGAAGCTTTAGACGTTTGTATTTTCTTGGTAAGTTGCTTGTCACGATATTGTAAGCCGATATCAATCATTTTTTGACTGTTGTCGCTGGCGTAAACAATTCTGTCAGAGTTCTCAGTCAGCACCTTCCAAAAGCGACCTGTGCCACAAGGGACATCCAGCACACTCAAGGGGTCACCAGCAATCTTTAAGGCTTTTCTGGCGATCTGCTGATCACGCCAGTTTGACAATTTCCTTGCTAAACCATCGGTATGCTTATAAAAATAAGCCTTGGCATGAGGCTCATTATATTTTTCTGCAAATTCAAGTTGATGGGTAGTTTGGTCTGACATGTGCTGTTGCCCAATAAGATAAGGAAACAGCATTGTCAGACATGAAACTTAAGGGAAACTTAAGTTTGTTATTTGATACTTACTCAAGGAAGAAAATAAATACTTGGGCGTTGTACTTTTGGTTTCAAGTAATCAATTGGCATGGAGTGTTTCCATCAGTGCTCTAATCGCATTAGCAGTCTTAGGTGCATTATCAGCATGGATTGGGGGAGCATCAATTGCAAAAGCCGTCTCACGGGTTATGTTTGGGAGGGCATTGGCAATGGGACTGACGGCTTTGGTTGGTCGTTTTTTTGGAGTGTGAGAACGTTTTGGAAAAATACCCTGCAGCATATCCAATTAATCGTCGTGATCAGTGGCCTGATCAGCTCTACACTGCTCACTATCTTCATACTTCCAATTTTATCGTCCCCTCAATTTAAAATTCATACTCCAGCAAACCACGCCAATTTGTATCGGCTGTTTTGGAATTAAGACCAGTGAGTACACCGATCTCCCAATGCAGTTTTTTACCCGGAGAAAGACTGATATCACCCAAGAAAACCGGGCCTAAAGCGCGTGTATCCTCACCCGCATAAAACTCTATAGCAGGTTCAAAATACCGCGAAAGCCGATAACGCGTTTGCAATGACAAGGCTGTTTCAAATTCGTTGTCCTGAGTTTGCCCCCATTCATATTTAAGCCAGAAGTTTGCGATACCTACCCATCTGCCCCACTCTTTCAACGCGATTAAACCAGCGGATGCTTCCCAGTTATTCTCATTACGTTGTCGCTCAAGTTCGGTAATCAATCCCCAGTCGATACTATATTCGCCTTGCTCGGTGAGTTGCCAGAGCGCTTCAATTTCAAAAGCCTGCAGGCGTAGATCATTATTCTGGTTATCTTCGCCAATCAAGTAACCTTCAATAAACAGGCGATCCGTCAGGCTTTTACCTATACCCAGACGTTGAACTTGTTTTCCATCAGAATCTGTCATTCGCCATTCAATTTCGCGTTCTAATGGCTGTACATAAGGTGCATAGACTTTATCGACCGGATTACCGTCAGCATAGCTATTAGATGGTGCGACAAGGATTAAAAAAACTAAGGTGATTCGAAGATTAATCATGTTGAACAGGCCTGGAAAATCGTCCGGAAATAATAACAATCAGCATCAGCAACAAGCTGGCCAGATAAACCAGAATCTGGCTCCATGTTGGCGTGGCCTCATAGGCCATCAAGGCATACAGTAACTGACCGGGTAACGAATGTTCGCTGATAATATGGGAGCTATCCCAAACGGGTTCTGTCGCTGCCAACCAGTCGGCCTGAATCAGAAATTGAGTGGCCTGAGACATCATGCTGCCACCCACAATTACCACCAGAACACAGATAAATTTGGTTGCTGCCGCAGGTTTTAAAGCAATCATCAGGTGATATAAAAAAATACCGCAGCTGACCCCAATACCTAATCCAATCAAACTGCCTGACAATACAGATTGCATTAAAAAGTGGTCACTGCGAAAGCCGGAAATGTACAACATGATTTCAGCACTTTCCCGGCTGATGGCCAGAATAATTGCGGCCATCATCATGCCTTTGACCAGTTGGTTTGGTAAGTTAATATCCCTTGATATCAGCCATAAAAAAATCGTCAGGCAACAATAGATACCTATATGAATAGCAGTATTGGTTATTTCCTGACCAACCCCTTCCAGCCAGTTTGAAACTTCCGGTAAGAAATACGCATACGTTGCACCGGCAATCAGTCCCAGCAGAATGGCCTTGATCAGAAAGCGACGTGATTGCTGGCTAACCGTGGTAAATGCCATAAACAGACTGACCACCATCGCCGCCTCAAGTACTTCACGTAACACCAGAATAACGCTATTCAGCAGCATGGTTATTCCCCGTCCTCTTTGACAATGATTCTGCCCTGAGCTGTTTTGGGGAAAAACTCTCCAAAAAACGGATAAACACCGGGTTTTAAAGGCCCAATAAAAATAATCGCCTGGGTATTTCCGGGAATGACCTTTTCGCGATTGAGTTCATAACTCTCAAACTCTTCGGGCGTTGCATCCTGATTTTTGACCAGTAATTTAACTTTGGTATTGGCGGGGATAACCAGTTCATCAGGATAGAACAAATGATCCTTAATAATAATTTCAAACATCGGCACTTCAGCATAGCTATTCAATGAAATCAAAAAGATAGCAATGCATGTAAATAACTTTTTCATCACGTATTCAACGCTGCAGGAAAATCAATCACGACCTTAAGGCCGCTTTTAAATGTTGAATTGGTAAGTTTGATATCAGCATGGTGCATTTCAATAATATGCTGAACAATAGCCAGCCCAAGACCGCAACCGGGTAACTGCAGATCGCTGTTTTCATTCTGGTAGCGATAAAACCGGTCAAAAATACGCTCATACTGGTCTGCAGGAATTCCCGGTCCATCATCCTCAACAATTAAACGCACGCCTTTTTCGGTTGGCTGAACATTAATCAATATATGCCCCTTTTCTGGAGCGTATTTGCTGGCATTATCCAGCAGATTCTGTAGCAAAGTTTCCAATGCAAAACCATGCCCTTGTAGCATGGCTGACTTACCAATCAATTCAATATGTTGCTGGCGTTTTTCAAATTGCTGATAATCACGTGCAATGATCTCGCTGGTCAATTTATACATATCAATGCTTTCGGCTTTAGCAGCAATTTGCTCTGGTGCTGTGCGATACAGCATCAGGATCTGATTTACCAGATGTCCCATTCTGTCGACTGACGCTTGCATAAGTTGCCAATCTTCGCTGTCATCACCATAGGTCTGCCGCAGGTTATGTAGATGTATTTGCAGAGCACTGATAGGGGTACGTAATTCGTGCGCCGCATCTGCAGCAAAACGTTGTTCACGTTGAAAACTCTGATCAAGTCGCCAGAATAGCTGGTTAATAATTTTTACTAATTGGCTCATTTCTTTTGGCAGATCAGCCAGTTGAATTGGCTTTAAATCATCCGCCTGTTTACTGGCAAGTTGACCAGAAAGTGTTTTCAAGGGCTTTAAGCCTGTCCCAATCAGCCACCAGATTAAAATGGCGGCGATAACAATGCCGAAAAAGGCTGGCAAAATCGTCGCCAAAACAATATCTTCTGCCATAGAACTGCGAACATCACTACGTTCTCCGACAATAATCCACCGCTGTGACTGCGGGTCAGGATGCACATAATTATGCCAGCGAAAGCCTTTGAAATTAACGTCATAAAAGCCTTTTTCAAAACGGCTTAGCGCTATATGTGGCGCAGTATTCGATCGAGTTAACAATTGACCGTTAGCATCCCAAACCTGAAAAAACAGATAATCACTGGTGGGACTTTGGGATGAATCAGCAGTAGTTTGATCAGTATGAGCAGAGGCAATTAATTCAGCCGTATTGATTAAACGTTCATCAAACAACCGCTGTGCCGTTTCGATACTGGACTGATAGCCTTTGAGCAAGGACACAAACATTACCAATATTAATGTGGCGACCAATATCAGCAGTAAATACAGTCGGATGGATTTCATTGATTACTTATCTGGTAGCCGACACCGCGGATGGTTTTGATAAAGCCTTCTGGAAGCTTTTTGCGTAAATGATGCACATGCACTTCTATTGCATTACTGGCAACCTCTTCGCCCCAGCTATAAAGCTTGGATTCCAGACTATCCCGCGTCTGCACACGGCCAACATTTTCCATCAGGATTTTCAGCAACATAAATTCACGTCGCGGTAATTCAATCAGCACATTATCGACGTGTAATTGCATGGTTTTACTGTCCAAGCTGACTGACCCAATTTGCAACGCAGCATGTTGCTTACTGCTTAGACGACGCTCAAATACTCTTAACCTGGCCAGTAGTTCATCGATATCAAACGGTTTGGCCAGATAATCGTCGGCACCGGCATCCAGACCGATAACACGATCATTAATGCTGCCGCGTGCAGTGAGCACCAATATCGGTACGGCAGCATTGTGCTTACGGATCTCTGCCAGCACTTCAGTGCCATCCATATCGGGTAATCCCAGATCCAGAATAACCATATCAGGTGGCGTGGTTTTAATACTGTTAATTGCCTGACGGCCCAATGTTAAATGATTGACGGTAAATCGATCATGGCGCAGGGAACGGATAAGTCCTTGCGCCAATAGAAGATCATCTTCAATTAACAGTATTTGCATGCGTTTGGCCATTCATATGTTTTTTTGCTTCAGCTAAAGCTTTATCAATTTCCATTAAACGACCTTTATCGGCCAGCGGTCTATCTGCTCTGGGCGCTGCTTTTTTAGCGAATAACAGATATGAATCAGCTTGTTCGTATTGCTTTTTATCCAATAAAAACAAGGCATAAAAGTAATTACTATCAATGCCTTGCGGGTTTAATCTCAATGCATTTTTTAACAACGTTTCTGCAGTTGCCTTATCCCCAAAACCTAACGGCCAGCCTGGCACCTTATAATAAAGTGTGCCTAAGGTAGTATAGGCCGAACCGTTCAATGCCTGATCATCAATTTCAATGGCTTTTTCCAGATCGGCTTTGGCCGTTTTGGCCATTGATAACGCGCCAAGCCCGCCTTTTATACCGGCATAACTGGCATAAATAATCCCTCGCCAGATTAATACATCAGGTTGTTGAGGTGATTGTTTTTTAATTTCGTCCGCCTTGGCGGTTAATAATTCAAATGCCTCGATCTGCTGTTTGTCCGTTAACTCATAATTGGCATGTTCCCAGGCTGATTGTAATGGCAAGGCTTCAGGCGATATTGCCTGGGCTGATAAACTGAAAATCCCGAATGCCAGGCTATAAAAAGTCACATATACTTTTTTCATTTTGCTGCTCCTGTCCAATAACGTTGAATCACCGGTAGTTTTTTGGCGAGACCCTGGTCTACCCATCGACTGTTGATTGAATTCAGCCAACCGAAAAATCGTTCCGGCCAGCCTAAGAATTGTTCACTGCGTTGTGCCTGCTGGAAAAAATCGATGAACTGGTTCGCCACGCTTTCAACACTATCACTATGATTTCCCAGGGCTTTATTCATTGCCGTCACGTTGTCATCATTCATGGCTGTGCTAATGGTGCGCGGGGCAAATAAACGAACCTTGATAGTGGTATCAGCCAATTCACGACGCATCGCTTCGGTAAATCCTCGCAGACCAAACTTGCAGGCGCTGTAAACACTGAATCCCGGAAATCCGAGACGGCTGAAAGCCGAACCGATATTGATGATCTGAGCTTTATCTGTTTTTCCCATTAGCGGCAGTAATAAACGGGTTAATTCGATTGGTACTATTAAGTTAGTGATAAGCATTTGCTGCACGGTGATTTCGTTCATCTCTTTAAGAGGACCGAAATGATTGCTGGCGGCATTATTAATCAACGCATCAATTCCACGGGGAAACTGTTGGCAATAGGAAAGTACTGCCTGACGACCAGAACTGGTACTTAAATCACTGGCGACATAATGATGCTGGCCACCTAATTGCCGATTAAGCTGTTCCAGTCTGACGTTATCGCGTCCACATAACACCAGTAAAACCCCTTGAGCAGATAATGCCTTTGCCAAAGCCTTTCCCAGCCCGCCCGTTGCACCAGTTAACACCACAGTCAGCGGTTTTGAATTCAGCGAAGTGCTCATATCGTGAGGCTCCGAAAAATATCGCCGTACAACTGATAAAACATTTTTGCGCTGTGAATTATCTGCTGTTGTGCCAATGGATCGTCTATTCGATTCATCAAGCCTTCGAAAAACTTCACATGGTCCTGATCCAACGCGCCATGTGAACGTAAATAACTAAAGGCTTTGTCCGGCAAAAATAACGCATTCTGAATGGCTGTCGCGGCATTATCTGCGGTAGCAATACTGGTGCCCTCAAGGACATGGACCATGCCAAAAAATCCCAGTGGGTTAACTCGAAAAACCGTATCGTAGGCATAGGCCACCATCAGCTCGGTGGCAGGATTGGGACGACTGTTTCGCACCAATTCCTTATTGTGACCACAAGCAGCGATATCATTCAGGATCCACTCCTGATGCCCCAGCTCTTCCTCAATATATTCGGCAACGGCTTCACGCAACCACTCATATTGCTCTGGCAATTGCGATCCAACTGCCATCAGTAACGGCACGGTATGTTTTACATGATGATAGGCCTGGGTAAGAAAGGCGATATACAGATCCAGCGTGACTTCCCCACGCATTGTCTGATCGATAATCGGGGCAGAAAACAAATGTTGTCGTTCAACATCTGTCTGCTGGCAGAGGGTGTCAAAAAATCCCATATTGTGGCTCCTGGTAGATGGATTCCAATTCATTTTGAAACAAAGCAAAAATATGATTGCGCCGTGGTCGGCCATTGGCCGTGAGCAGACCAGCTTTCGCTGTCAGTGGCTGTTCAATGCGCAGCCATTTGATAATTTGTGCGTAGGCAGGCAGCTTGTGATTGACCTTTAATAGCCAATTTTCAAGTTCGGCATTGCTTAAACGGGTATAAATCAATGCGCTGCAATATGGTTTTGCATCACCAAATAAAACGCATTGCAGGATTTCTGGGTGTGCCAGTACCTCGCTTTCCACCCACTCAGGATTGATATTTCGGCCATAACTGGAAATCAGCAGCTGTTTTTTACGGCCTTGAATGACTAAAAATCCATCCTGATCCAGATAGCCCATATCTCCGGTAGATACTCTATTTTGTTGGGGTGAGTTGATACCAATGTAGCCCAGAAAAGCATTGCCAGTGACCATGATTTCACCCTCTTCAATCTGGATGTCGACATGTGGCAATACCTTGCCCGCTGTTCCAGGCTTGTCTTGTGCTGGTGTGTTGAGACTGACTACTGAGCTGCACTCTGACAAGCCATAGCCTTCATACACTGGCAGCCCAAACTGGCGAGCACGTTCAATCAGTTCGCTGGCAACCCGGCTTCCCCCCACAGCAATAAATTGTAAGGATTCTGGTGGTTGCCAACCCTGTTCAGCTGCTAATAGCAAAGCTGAGAGTAATTCCGGAACCAGAATCAGACTTTCTGGCTGGTAATGGGAAAGTGTGTTCAGTAATGGCTGGAGATTGCCTGAAAGGCTACCGGAAAAGCCGGTTTCTTCCATGCTGAGTAATATGACTTCTCCACCACTTAATAATGGTGTGTAAAGTCCGGCAATGTTTTCCAGCAATGTACTTAATGGCAGTAATGCCATATGCCGCACGTTTTGCATTTGCAGTACGCTTAATAAACTCTGACTGACTTGGTACTGATTGTCATTACTCAGGCAGACTCCTTTTGGATCGGCTGTTGATCCGGAGGTGAAGGTAATCTTTGCTGTGCCTGCAGGTAATGTGATGTAAGACTTACCTCGACAGACCGTAAAGCTCATCATCAGACTGTTCACAAAATGGCTTTCAGCCAGAACATCGGCGTCTATCGTTAAAGGGCGATCATGAATCAGTCCAACAGCACCAGCACTCTGCAAGGCATGTTGTAACTGATCCGGGGTAAAAAATAATGGCAAAGGCAATAAAATAATACCGGCACGTTGTGCGGCCAGATCCATGATCAACCATTGCACGCTGTTATCTGCCAGTAATCCCACAACCTGATGTTGATATTCCATTAATTCTGCAGCGACTGATTCAACCTGCTGCATCAATTGCTGGCGCGTCAGTTGCTGAAGACCATCACCCACACATATTTTGTCGGGATGCTCTGTTGTCAGCATTTCCAGAAATTGCAAAATTTTGCTGCTCATTTGCTGATCATCCTGGCTGTGTTCTGGACAAAATCCTTATGGGTATCCAATAGCGATTGAATGACATGATGTTGTAGCAAATGCTCGATTGCTGTCGGCAAATTGCCGGCAAGTACGACGGGTTGATGAGAGTAATAACTTCCCCACTGCTGAGTTTTATCAATCAGTAGTTGAGGATCGGCTTCGCCTAAAGTGAATGTAGTGAGCTGTAGCCGGGCGATGAGATGTCGGACCTGACGCGTTGCGGTAAACACAACCCACTTATAATTAGCCTGCTGTAAAACGGCAGCCAGCAAAATAAACAATAACGGACTGCCACTGTTGAAACTGGCGGCCAGATTACCGATTTCCACAATGTCCGAGCGACTGGTTTGAATACCATGCAGTTTCAGTGTTTTTTCGATGGGGTGTGCAAGATACTGTTCAAGAAACAATGGTTGCTGCTGAACCGGTTGGAAACCAATCGCCGAATCAATTACATCATCCATCTGACTGGCAATAAAATACGGTAAAAAATGCTGTATTTCAGCGCCAAAAGTCTGATTAAAACGCTCGCTGATAAAGGCTTGCACCGCCATATGTTCAATTGACTGATTATCAATTAAACACAGTGATTTATGCGGAAACAACAACCGTTGTTGCCAATGTCTCGCTGTGGTGGATGTCGAACTATTTAATATGGTGGCTTCCATAAATCATCTCCTGATGTTTATGGTTGCCTAGAATAAAGTCAGAAACTTAAGAAAAACTTAAGCTGTTTTTAATTCATTCCGACTTGAGAAAAATATAAAAAAGCCTGAAAACAATAATGATTATTAGTTTTCAGGCTTATACATATTTAAGGTATTAAGTCAGTTCGCCCCATAGGCATATCATAGCGTTGTTCCCGATATAACCAGGATGGCAATAAAACATGGGAAAGTGCTTTGCGTTCATCTTTCGTTGATGCTGGCCCGACAATTTCCAATTGTCGGGTCATGGGTGAATAATGCCCTTCAAGCGCAGAATTTTGTGGCCTGAGAACGGTGACTTTTTCACCTTGCATAAGGGCGTAATAATCAGCAAACTGCATCACTGCCCGGCCGATAGATTGCTGTTCAGTTTCCAGAGTTAAATCACGTCCAATCATTGGCGTTTCTGCACTGATCCCCATTAACGACAATAGGGTTGGTGCCATATCAATCTGACTGGCAACAGTCGAAATGTTACGCGGTTGAATATCGGCACCTAAAATCAGTCCGGGGATCTGAAAACGCTCAATAGGCACTAAAGCATCGCCATAGACATTCAAATCATGATCAGCAATCACTAAAAACAGTGTGTCCTGCCAATAATCACTTTGCATGGCTTTATCGAAGAACTGCCCCAGTGCATAATCGGCATACTTTACTGCGTTGGTCTGACTTTGTTTGACTGGATTATCCAATTCAATACGGCCATCCGGAAATTCATAAGGTGAATGATTACTGGAAGTGAATACCAGACTGAAATAAGGCTGACCTTGGTCATGCATTTGCTGGATTTGTTGATGGGCTTTATTCAGCAAATCCTCATCTGAAGCTCCCCAACTACCTTTAAATACCGGGTTGGCATAATCATGTTGATCAATAATCGACTCAAAGCCATTACCGATAAAAAAACTCGCCATATTGTCAAAGTGTGACTCACCACCATAGATAAATTCAGTAAAGTAACCTTTTTGTTTCAATAAATCTGCAATGGTGAAAAAGTTTTGTTGCGATAAAGAAAGTTTAACCACACTGCGTGCCGGGGTTGGCAAATAGCCACTGACCACCGCTTCAATTCCACGTACTGAACGAGTGCCGGTGGCATAAAGCTGCTCAAACCACCACCCCTTATTTTTCAACCGTTCCAGTTCCGGGGTGACGGCATGTTCTCCACCCAGTGATTTGACAAATGTGGCGCCCATGCTTTCTTGCAGAATAATCACTAAGTTAAGTGGTTTGTCGCGTTGGACGGTCGCTTGTCTGGCATTTAATGTGGGAAATTGTTTTTCGCTGTCAGCGGTGATCCATGGGTAGTTTTCATGGAGTTCCGCCATGATTTCAGCATCACTCATCGTGCCATACACATCGGCAGCATTTGATTCATGCTGCATATTGTAAATGGCAAAATATACCGACCAGGCGGAGTTCAAAATCAGACTGTTTACCATAGCATCAGGCGTTAAGGCGAAGCTGGCAGGATTTGCCGGGCGGTGTCCGATAGATGAACGAATCATCAGAAACAAGATGATCACTAATATTGGCCAGGTTAACCATAATTTCCACACTGGCCAGTTCAATTGGTAATCTGCCAGCCAACGTTTTAACAACAGAACAGCGACACTGCCAAACAGTATTGTCAGGGTAATACCAATAAATAAAGGTAGGCGAAACCCCTGCCATAATGTGGCAAAAACCTCTTTGGGATATTGCAGATACTCGACAAATAGACGATTGGGACGCAAATCATATTGCATGATAAATGCCGGGGTTGAGGCTTCCATAAAGCTGATGATGACGATGGTAATGACACCCCATATCAGCACCAGATTTTGCCAAAGCTTCCAGCCCAAACGATTTACCAGTATCGGCATTAATAAAGCTAAGGGGGCTAATAACATGCCCATTATGATCAAGTCTGCCCGTACCCCTTGTAGCAGAATAGTCGTTAAATCACTCGCCGCACTGACACGTTCCGATTGCCAGATTACAAGCCCCAATCGAGAAAAACTGAGGATAAACAATCCGGCCAGCAACAGATTGATAAATACCTGATATGGACCGAAAAAATGTTTAAAACGACTCATTATTCTGCCCATCATATTAATGGCCAGAGAATGGTCAGCCAGGTCGCCAGAGCAATAATGATGGCAATTAATACGGCTAAAGAGCCGTAATCCTTGGCTCTACCGGATAACAGGTGATGTTCAGGACTAATGCGATCTACTACACACTCGATAGCCGAGTTCAGTGCCTCAACCAGCACCAGCAATAACAACGACACTATTAACGCTAATCGTTCAACCGCAGAGACGTCGAGGAAAAAACTGAAACCGCTGGCAATAATCAAAACCAGAAATGCCTGACGAAAAGCTATTTCAATCCTGAGAGCAGCGACCAAGCCTTGAAATGAAAAACCAAACGCATAAAACAATCGCTTGTATCCAGTATGTTTCTGCAAAATTCAGCCTCGCAAGCATTAAGGGAGGCTGATGGTATAACGCCAAAACTTAACTGAACCTTAAGAAACGAAATATTTATTAAGCAACGTTGCAAATCATTTCATTCAGTTAAATTTTTTAACTTCATGGCTGTCTATTGATAAATAAATTCATCGTTATAAATTAAGGTTGTCATGAAACATAAACTGACTTTTTGGCACTATCTGGTTATGGGCATTATTGCTTTTGGTTTTGTTGATGTCAGGGCTTGTTGATCTTTCATCTCCGCCTCTGTTGTGAGCTGAAAAAGCGTCAATCAAGGCACGAGGAGCGCCTTTTAGTTATTCTAAATAAGTGACGAGCAACGCAGAGTGGCGCTTTTTCAGTCACAACCCGTAGGGCTGGGACTATTTTTGCGGCCGCCTGCGTTGTCAATCACTTATGTAGGAAGGCTACACGGCGTGCTTTCCGCCTTGTCGGACACAAAAATAGCCGCCAGCAGGGGTGGATATGAAAGATCAATAAGCCCTAGTGTCATGTTTTATCTTGCCACAATGTACTGATCAGACTCTTTTATGTGCCCTGTCGAACTCTAAAATCGGTCCGGCTGGCACCACGCCAGTTGGATTGATGGTTTTATGGCTACAGTAATAATGTTCTTTGATATGCTGCATATTTACCGTTTCAGCAACACCTGGCCATTGATATAATTCACGCACATATTCAGAAATATTTTCATAATCTTCAATACGTTGCAGGTTACATTTAAAGTGACCGTGATACACCGCATCAAAGCGAATCAGGGTGGTAAATAATCTCCAGTCGGCCTCGGTAATCTCATTGCCTGCCAGATAGCGGTTTTTGCTGAGGCGTTCTTCCAGCTTATCTAATGCTTTGAATAACGGAAATACTCCTTCTTCATAGGCTTGTTGGGTGGTGGCAAACCCTGCTTTATACACCCCATTATTGATGTTGTCGTAGATCTCATCATTGATGGCATCAATCTGTTCTCTTAACGCCTCAGGATAATAATCACCGGCTTTGGCACCGATGCCATCAAACGCTGAGTTAAACATGCGAATGATTTCAGCGGATTCATTGCTGACCATCACATTTTGTTGTTTGTCCCATAACACCGGTACGGTGACCCGGCCACTGTATTCAGGATCAGCGGTGGTATAAACCTGATGCAGAAATTTTGCCTGATGCAACGGATCTTCAATAACGCCTTCGGCATAGTCAAAGGTCCAGCCATGTTCGAGCATTAATGGATTAACCACCGACAGCGAAATCATTTCCTCAAGACCTTTCAGCTTACGAAAAATCAAGGTGCGGTGTGCCCACGGGCAGGCTAATGAAACATATAAATGGTAACGACCTGCTTCAGCTTTAAAACCACCCTCTCCACTTGGTCCGGCACTACCATCTGCTGTGACCCAATTGCGAAATTGCGATTTGCTGCGAACAAATTTGCCTTGATTTGAATCGGTGTCATACCAGCGATCGACCCACTGGCCTTCCATTAATAAACCCATAAAATACCTTCCTTAAAAAAGTGGAATTTGATTGACTGTTTTACCAGCTAAGCTCACAATTTGTGCACTTCATTGCGAATAAGTTCATGAATCACACTCAATCACAGCAGCTTGACCAACGGCCAGTGCCTTACTGGCGGCTGTGTGTATTACTTTTATTGCTCAATAGTCTGGCCTTTACCGGCTGGGTAGATTTCCGCCAGGCAACCGTTCCCGGCAATTCCGGTTTCGTTGCTGAATTCAATCAGCTTACCTTAGCCAATCATCGTGATCATTTCCGTTCACTGCTGGATATCAAAAATCTGGCTGCACCAAATACAGGTGATGGCGATACCGAACAGCCTTGGTTAAACAATTCTACGGCTTTACAGCTTCCTGCAGCGGCGTTATTGCTTGCTGTTGATCTGCATTATTTGACAGTACTGATCCTCAGTCACGGCAAATATCATTTACCACTCTACCGCGCGCCCCCAACCCAATACTAATCCCACTGTTAAACCTTTTTTTGTTTAAACACGAAGTTATCTTCGAGGATTATGTATGCGTTCATTCGTTTCACGGGCTGTGGTATTCAGTCTGATTATTATTGTGGGCTTGCTTAGTGCATTGCCTAACGTCTTACCTACTTCAACTACACAGCATTTACCTGGCTGGTTTACTGAAAATACTTTTGCTTTAGGGCTGGATCTGAGTGGTGGTTCCCATTTGCTGATGCAGGTGGATACCAATGATTTACAACTTAACGATCATCAGCAATTGGCAGAACAGATCACCGATGCATTACGCGAGGCACGGATCTTTATTCAGCCGATTGCTGTGACTAAAAATCACCTTGTTATCACGCCAAAAGATCCAAGCCGATTAGCGGATATCAAACAACTTGCCAGAACATTTATTAACGATCCAAAAGGCGGTCTGGCGTTATTTTCACTGGATGATGCAAATAACCAGCTGACGATTACGCCGACCAAAGCCCATAGCGAAAAACTCACTAAAGATGCAGTTGAACACAGTTTAAAAGTGGTTCGTCAACGTCTTAATGAAAGCGGCCTGGTTGATCCAACCATTACCAAACAAGGTAATGACGGCATTCTGGTGCAATTGCCTGGCGTGGATGATCCAAGCTATATACGCACTCTGCTTGGTACTACTGCCAAAATGACTTTTCACTGGGCAGCTAATGCAGAATCGTCTGGTGTCATCAAAGCTCAGGGTATGACTGAGGGTGAAGTCTATACTTTAGAGGAACGGGTTGCACTTGAAGGTCAGCATATTAAAGACGCCAATCTGGTATTCAGCCAAGAAAACGGCCAGCCTGTTGTCAGCTTTGAGTTGGATAAGGAAGGTGCACGATTATTTGGTGAAATGACCAAAAACAATATTGGTCGCTCTCTGGCAATTGTTTTGGATGATAAGGTCATTACCGCACCGGTGATCCGCAGTGTGATTGCCGGTGGTCGTGGTGAAATAAGCGGCTCGTTTACCGTTGCTGAAGCCAATGAACTTGCATTGTTACTGCGCGCCGGTGCCCTGCCTGCCCCACTTAATGTTATTGAAGAACGTACTGTCGGACCGGATTTAGGGAGCGATTCTATTTCGATGGGCATTACCACCGGGGTAATTGGTGCCATATTGGTACTGATATTTATGCTGGCGATTTATGGCAGTTGGGGATTAATTGCCAGTTTGAGTCTGACCATTAATATCGGTTTGATTTTTGGCGTATTGAGTTTGTTGGGCGCTACCCTAACCCTGCCAGGTATTGCCGGGATTATTTTGAGTATTGGTATGGCGGTTGATGCCAATATTCTGATTAATGAACGGATCCGTGAAGAAACCCGTCGTGGTAAACGAGCGTTGATTGCACTGGATGCCGGTTTCAGACGTGCTTACAGCACTATTCTTGATTCCAATATCACATCACTGATAGCAATCAGTTTGCTGTTTATGTTTGGTAGTGGACCGGTACGAGGTTTTGCGGTGGCAATGGCCATTGGTTTGTTAACCTCAATGTTTACCTCTATTTCATTCACTCGCTTGTTAATGGAATGGCGTATCAACCGGATGCCAAAACAGGATTTACTGAGTATTTCGGGTATCAAAGCGCTGGATCGTCTGAGCAACAGCAAAATCGACTTTATGCGAGGCCGTTTTATCGGTATTGCCGTGTCTGCCATCTTGTCTGTGGCGGCAATTGGTCTGTTCTTTCAGCCGGGCTTGAAATACGGTATCGACTTTAGTGGTGGCACGGTAATGGAAGTCCAGGCGCCCAATACGGATGTTGAACAGGTGCGTCATGCCCTGCAGGCTAAAGGATTTGGTCAGGCATCGATTCAGGAATTTGGTGATGATGACTATTATCTGGTCCGTCTGCCAATGGAAGGTGCTGAACAAGTTGCCAGTGGCAAATCTGTTGAAGAGATAAAAACTGCCGTGGTGGAAATATCGGCGGATGCCAGTTTTCCAAGGGTTGAAATGGTTGGCCCAAAAGTCAGTGGTGATTTCCGTGATGCCACCATCCTTGCCATTATCTTTGCTGGGTTTGGCATGCTGGCATATCTGTGGATCCGCTTTGAATATCACTTTGCCTTGGCAGCAACATTGACCATCGGTTTGGATTTAACCAAAACCATTGGTTTCTTTGTACTGACCGGGGTGGAATTTAATCTGACTGCAGTAGCCGCGTTACTGGCATTGATAGGTTATTCGGTTAATGACAAAGTGGTGGTGTTTGACCGGGTCCGGGAAAACTTACGGCTCACACCTGATAAACCGATGCTGCAATTGCTCAATGAAAGTATCACCTCAACATTGACCCGAACCGTATTTACTTCGGTCACGACGTTTCTGGCATTGATCCCGATGGCGGTTGCCGGAGGCAGTGCAGTGGCCAGCTTTGCATTGCCGATGTTGTTTGGCATTGTGATTGGCACCAGCTCATCGGTGTTTATCGCGGCACCAATTGTGTTCTGGATGGGACAACATCGACTGCGTAAAGGATTGTCACAGTTACGTCCAACCAAAGAAGAAATGCAAAAGAAACTGGATGCCATTATGTAGATCACTTAAGAGAATATTGGTAAGCCTTTAATAAAGCAGTAGGGCTTGTTTATCTTTCATCTCCGCCTCTGTTGTGAGCTGAAAAAGCGTCAATCAAGGCACGAGGAGCGCCTTTTAGTTATTCTAAATAAGCGACAAGCAACGCAGAGTGGCGCTTTTTCAGTCACAACCCGTAGGGCTGGGACTATTTTTGCGGCCGGCTGCGTTGTCAATCACTTATGTAGGATGGCTACACTGCTTGCTTTCCGCCTTGTCGGACACAAAAATAGTTGCCAGCAGTGGTGGATATGAGAGATAAACAGGTCCTAGGCTTATTTTAAAAATAAATCATATGCTGGGTTATCAGTTTCCAGCCAATAGTTATAGCCCAGATTATCCAGAAACGCCTGAAATTCTTCATTGAATTCAGGCGTTACCTGGATACCCACCAGCACCCTGCCATAGGCAGCACCATGATTACGGTAATGAAACAGGCTGATATTCCAGCGTTGTCCGATATGCGTTAGAAAACGTAATAAGGCACCAGGACGTTCCGGAAACTCAAAGCGAATCAAACGCTCATTGTCAGCTTGCGGTGCATGTCCGCCAACCATATAACGCACATGTAATTTAGCCATTTCGTTATCAGTGAAATCAATCCATTGATAACCCGCCTGAGTCAGATTCTCAAACAAAATTTGCCGCTCTTCGTCACGGCCCGACATCCTCACACCAACAAATACCTGCGCTTGCTGTTTATCCGCATAACGATAATTAAATTCGGTAATACCACGATCGGCCAAAGCTTTGCAGATCCGTTGGATACTGCCCGGCTGTTCATCAATGGTTGCGGCAAACAACACTTCCCGACGTTCACCAATTTCCGCCCGTTCAGCAACATGCCGTAGCCGATCGAAATTCATATTGGCGCCACTGTTAATAACCACCATGGTTTTATTACGTAAACCATTTTGCTGGATATATTTTTTAGCACCGGCAATCGACAGCGCACCCGACGGTTCAGCTATCGAGCGGGTGTCGTCAAACACATCCATAATCGCGGCGCAGATTTCATCGGTTTCAACGGTGACCACATGATCGACTGTCTTTTGTGCAATACGAAACGGCTCTTCACCTACCTGTCTGACAGCGGTTCCATCGGCAAACAAACCAACCTGGTCTAATTTAACTCGCTCGCCTGCATCCAAAGCCGCTTTTAGGCTGGCCGCATCAGCAGGCTCAACGGCAATAATCTTGATTTCCGGCCAAATCGCTTTAATGTAGGCCGCCATTCCAGCCAGCAAGCCGCCACCACCTACCGGAATAAATACCGCGTAAACCGGGTCCGGATGCTGACGCATGATTTCCATCGCAATGGTGCCCTGCCCGGCGATCACTAAAGGATCATCGTATGGGTGAATAAACACCCGGCCTTGGTCAGTGGATACTTGCTGGGCAAAATCAAAAGCTTCGTCATAGCTGTTTCCGTGCAGGGTAATTTCAGCGCCCAGCATGCGTACAGCTTCAACCTTGATTGGTGGTGTGGTGATCGGCATGACAATCATTGCCGAAATACCCATTTTACTCGCCGCCAATGCCACGCCTTGTGCATGATTGCCTGCTGAAGCGGCAACTACACCCTGCTTTCGCTCGGCTTCAGTCAAATGGCTCATACGGTTATAAGCGCCACGCAACTTAAAGGAAAATACAGACTGTAAGTCTTCGCGCTTAATCAGAATCTGATTATCCAGTCGCTTGGATAATCTTGGCATTAAATCCAAAGGTGTTTCGATAGCGACGTCATAAACGCGCGCTTTGAGGATTTTTTCTACATAGCCTGTGAGCATGGGGTTCCAGATTCAGTCTGTTAAGTTAAACAAAGATGACTACGTTACCATTGCCGACCATTTATCTCTATAATTGGCCGGATAAATCAAGCCA
>NZ_JAUSCC010000108.1 GCF_030651745.1 Methylophaga sp. | reverse complement strand
GTGACTATTCGCCGCGCGATTGCAAAACCATCTGCCGAAATGGCAACTGCAGCGAATATTTGAGGGAATCAGCATGGCTAATAAATCTAATAAACGCGTTAGTTTTCAAGATTGGGTTGAACAAAACGTTTGGGGACTTGCACTGGCGACTGCTTTGGTAGTGTCTGTTGGTGGTATTGTCGAGATTGTTCCATTGTTTTACTTACAAAATACATTTGAGGATGATGTTTTTCCTGAATATGAAGAGCTGCAAGGTGTTCGACCCTATACAGCTTTAGAATTGGCTGGTCGTGATATCTATCAACGTGAAGGCTGTTATTTGTGTCATTCACAAATGGTACGTCCGTTCCGTGATGAAAAAGATCGTTATGGCCACTATTCATTAGCTGTTGAGTCTAAATATGATCATCCGTTTCAATGGGGCTCAAAACGTACCGGACCTGATTTGGCGCGTGTAGGTGGAAAATACTCTGATGCATGGCATATCCAGCATCTTCGTGACCCACGTTCTGTTGTGCCAGAATCTGTTATGCCCCGTTACCCATGGCTGGATAAATCCACCATCAATGGGGAAGGCATGATTCGACGCCTGAAAGCAATGAAAGTATTGGGTGTACCCTATACTGATGAACAGATTCTGGGTGCTGCAGAAGCCGTTGAAGGCAAAACTGAAATGGAAGCCTTGGTTGCTTATCTGCAAGTTCTTGGCACGATGATCCAGTTTGAACCAGGCAGAGATTACCGTGAGTAATTTCTTGTCTTACTTTGAGACAAACTGGTCTGCCATGACCGCAAGTGATTGGGTGGGCACGATACTGACAGTCATTATTTTTATTTTGATGTTTGGTATGTATTTCTGGGCATTACGACCTAAAAATAAAGAAAAACTTGAATCACACCGTGACTTGGCGCTGAGAGATGACGATATAAATTCGGAGAAAAATGATGGCTGATAACAATAAAAATCCTCACGAATGTCCAGATACTGGTCATGAATGGGATGGCATCAGAGAGTTAACCAATCCGCCGCCACGTTGGTGGACAATAGCTTTGTACCTGAGTGGTCTGTTAGTTCTGGTTTATTTTATTTTGTATCCGTCATTGCCATTAGTGACAGGTAATACCAAAGGTATTCTGGGATGGACTCAAATTAAAGAATACAAAGAAGACCTGGCAAAAATAGAAGAAAAACGGGCACCTTTTGAAGATCGGATCGCTGCTATGTCAGCGGAAGAAATTATGGAAGATGATGAGTTATTACGCTACGCCGTAGGCTCGAGCAAAGTGCTTTATGGTGATAACTGTGCTGCGTGCCATGGTGTTGGAGGGTATCCACAACCTGGTTCAGGTTATCCAATCCTGGCCAATGATGATTGGTTATACGGTGGTACGATAGATAAAATTATCGAAACACTGGCAAAAGGTCGTCAAGGTATGATGCCGGCTCATGCCAACTTATTGTCGGAAGAAGAAGTCGATGGTTTAGTTGAATTTGTGGTCAACAGCGCAAATGGTGAAGCCACCGACGCACAATGGAAGCTATATAACGAAAAAGGTTGTGTAGCTTGTCATGGTGCTGATGCCAAAGGTATTCAGCAACTTGGTTCAGCGAATCTGGCTGATAGAGTATGGCGTTTTTCTGGTGAACCAGATGAAATCCGTCACACCATCTTGCACGGCGTAAATGATGCAAATGATCCATTAACACGAGTTGCTGTCATGCCTGCCTGGAATGAAAGACTTGCAGTACGTCTGGAAGCAGAAGAATACGGTGATGATCCAGAAGAGTATTACGATGGTACTGAAACCGAGCGTTTAACTGAAAACGAAATCAAGAAACTGGCAATTTATGTGCATCAACTTGGTGGTGGTCAATAAAAAGTCAAACTGGCTTGAATACTAAGTTAGTTCAAATCAGGAGAATAATATGGGTATAGATGCAGTTGTGATTGGAGCAATAGTAAGTGTTGTGCTGACAATTGTTGTGATTGGAGTAATTGCTTACAAAGTTGTCAGAAATATGGAAGACAGTTCTAACGATAATTAAACCAAGAAGAGTTTTAAAAAAAGCCGAGCTAATCGGCTTTTTTTATTTATGAGAAGCTAAATTAGTAAAAGCTAATGAGCACAATCGTGTTATAATTCCTTCGGTTAAGCTCTATACGAGGTCAAAACTGTGTCGGAACATCTGAAGTCAGCTGAGCTCAATATAAACGACATCTACGATGAGGTATCTGACTGGCATGTTAACGCCGGTGGAACCAAAGTTGTAGCAAAACGCATGTCGGGCAGGTTTAGACGACTTAAATGGTTTGGCATGTCTGTCTGGTTAATTTTCTTCATTGGGCCTTACTTGCGTTGGAACGGCAAACAAGCCGTCCTGTTCGATATTCCCAATCGCCAATTCCATTTCTTTGATATCACTATCTTCCCGCAAGATATCTGGATGTTATCTCTCACATTATTGTTCTTTGCCATATTACTGGCCGCAGTGACCAGTATCGCCGGACGAGTTTTTTGTGGTTATTTCTGTTTTCAGACGGTATGGACAGATGTCTTTACTTTTATTGAAACCCGAATTGAGGGTGACACGCCGCAAAAAGCGATGAAGTTTAAAAGTGCACCAGCATCTGTCAGTAAAATTTCACGTATTACACTTAAACATACTTTATGGCTGGCAATTGCATTATTAACCGGGCTAACGTTTGCCGCCTGGTTTACCGATGTTTTCCAGCTATGGCACGACTATTTTACACTTCAAGCCTCATTGGTAGCCTGGATCGTATTGGGCATGTTTACGGTCGGAACCTACGTCTTTGCTGGTTTTATGCGTGAACAAGTGTGTTTCTGGTTATGCCCTTATGCGCGTTTGCAGGGGGTTATGTATGATCAGGATACGGTATTGCCTGCTTATGATGCAGAACGTGGTGAACCGCGTGGCAAACTTAAAAAAGGTGCGGTGGATTCCAGTAAAGGCAGTTGTATTGATTGCAAAGTCTGTGTCGCAGTCTGTCCTACAGGTATTGATATTCGTAAAGGTCAGCAGGAAGGTTGCATCACCTGTGGTATGTGTATTGATGCTTGCGATAGCATTATGGATAAGACCAATCAGCCTCGCGGCTTGATCCGTTATGCTTCATACAAAGATTTACATCACAACGCTCCACCAGCCGCGTTGTATAAACGCCCTAGAGTTTTAATTTATTCATTTATTTTAATGGTTGCTTTTTCAGGTGTCGGTTACGGTTTTGCAACGTTATCAGCTACTGAGTTTCAGGTCATTCACAACCGCCAACCGGTATTTGTTCAATTGAGCGACGGCTCTATCCAAAACCGCTATACATTGAAAATGCTTAACAAGACCAATGAAAATATTGAAGTGCAATATGTGATAAGTGGTTTAGACGGTGCAACTTTGCATGGCATAGACGAGAGCGTTATTATCGAACCAGGTAAGGTCAGTCCATTACAGGCATTAGTTAGAATACCTGATGGAAAGCTCACCAGAGAACTGGAACATCTGACATTTACGGCTAATGTCATTTCCAATCCAGATATATCTGTGCACTACGAAAGTGTTTTTATGGGACCGAAATGATGGCTATTTCACAAGAGAATAATCAAGCGTTAAAAAATCCGTGGGTGTTAGGTTTTTTAGCGTTTTTATGCACCTTTGTTACCGTCAATATTATTTTCATCTATCTGGCATTCAGTTCTCCGCCTAATCTGGTAGTTGATAACTATTATGAGCGTGGTAAGAAGTACGCCCAACAAGAATTGCAAATGGAGCAGGAAAAATTATTAGGCTGGAATGGTGTCATTATGGCTCCACCGAAAAGCCGAGTAAACCAGCGTCAGCCATACGAAGTATTTATTCAGGGTAAAAACTCTACAGCAGTACAATTAGATTCAGTCACCTTTTATGCTTATCGCCCATCAGATATGCGTGAAGATTTTTCGGTGGAAATGAATCCCATCGGACTTGGCCGCTATGGGGTTGATATCGAGTTTGGCTTGCCGGGTAACTGGGACATCATCGTTGAAGCCAAACGTGGGGACGATGAATTTTTAATCACTAGACGAATTTTTATCGATCCTTAAAAATCGTTTGTTATTGGTAAGTTGAATTTCTTTGTCTGAAGCCACTACGCAAGTTAATACCGGCGAATGTTTTCACTGTGGACTTCCAGTAAAGCAGCAAGGTGAATTTGTTGCACTGATCCAGTCAACTCAGCATCAGTTTTGTTGCCATGGTTGCAAGATGGCCTGTCAAACTATCTATGCTGCAGGCTTGCAAAGTTTTTACAATAAAACGCCAGAAGGCGAATCACTTGCCCCACCACCGGATACGGCGAATGATTTTCACGCTTATGATATCGATGAAATTCAAGCGGATTATGTCGATTCGCTTGATGAAAAACGCACTATTCATCTATTAATCGAAGGCATTCACTGTGCTGCTTGTGTCTGGTTGATAGAGCATGCGCTTTATAAATTACCCGGTGTATTAGCTGCCGATGTCAATCTGACCGCAAAACGCTGTCGAATTCGTTGGGATAATCGCGAAACGTCCTTATCCGGTTTAATGCAACATTTGGCCCGATTGGGGTATGCAGCAGTTCCGTTTGATCCGGAAACTGCAGAAGGTGCATTAGCAAAAAGACATCGTGGATTGGTCTATCGCATGGCGTTTGCCGGTTTTGCAATGATGAACCTGATGTGGGTTTCCATCGCCCTGTATTCGGGGGCGGCCGAAGATGAATTTCGGGATTTGTTTCATTGGGTTGGATTTATTATTGCCACGCCGACCTTGCTTTACTCAGGCTATCCTTTTTTTCGAAATTCAATCAGTGGCTTACGTAGCCGCTATCTCACGATGGATTTGCCGATTGCTATCGGTGCCACTGCGACCTATCTCTATTCAAGCTATATCACCTTTACCGGTTCACTGGAGGGTGAGGTATTTTTTGATACGGTCGTGAACTTTATTTTTGTTATTTTGATTGGCCGTTATTTAGAGGCACTTTCCAAGCGCAATGCGCTTTCAGCCACGCGCAGGATGCTGGAATTGCAACCAAAACTGGCAACGGTAATGAATGACGGTATACAGCAAACGGTCCCTATCCGTTCCGTTAAAGTAGGTGATCTGATACTGGTTCGTCCAGGTGAAAACATACCGGTAGATGGTGTGGTGACGGATGGTGAAAGTGCAGTAGACGAATCTATGCTGACAGGAGAGTCACAGCCGATTCGTAAACAAATAAACGATACGGTAGTCGCGGGCAGTATCAATGGTGAAGGTGCCTTTACCGTACGAGCAGAGCAAGTATTACGACATACGGCCTTAGCAAAAATCATTGCCTTGATGGATGAGGCCCAAACCTCAAAAGCTCCCATTCAGACTCTGGCAGATAAAATCGTACCGTGGTTTGTCGTGGTTACACTTACCTTAGCCACATTAACGTTTATGTTCTGGGTAGGCAGTGATTTTGAAAAAGCCTTATTGGCCTCCGCATCTGTATTAGTGGTGACTTGCCCTTGTGCTTTTGGTATGGCGACGCCGATGTCTATTGCCGTGGCCAGTGGAGTCGGGGCCAGCAATGGTATCCTGATCAAACAAGGTGTTGCACTGGAATCGTTGTCGCGGGTGACCCATTATGTTTTTGATAAAACCGGCACCTTAACGGAAGGGCGATTGCAACTGGTAGAAAGTTTGACTGCTGAAGGGATTTCAGAACAGTCACTGTTACAGATTGCCGCTTCGGCCGAACAACAATCTGAACATGGCATCGCGAAAACCATTGTTTCTGCTGCTCAACAACAAAACCTGCCTTTATTGGAGAGCACTGGGTTTTATGCTTCACCGGGAAGAGGTGTTGAGGCGAAAATTGATGGAGATAATATTATCGTTGGCACGGCGGACTGGATGTTATCTCACAATGTTTTGTTGGATAGTCAGTGGCAATCAAGAATCGATCAGTTGGAACAGCAAGGGATCAGTTGTGTGTTTGTTGCCAGAGAGCAAAAGCTGATAGGTATTCTGGGGCTGTTTGATACCTTGCGTGCTGATGCCAAAACCATGATTGCCGATATGCTGGCCAAAGGTCTGAAAGTCACTGTACTGAGTGGAGATCGTCAGCAGGTAGTTAATTCGGTGACCGCAGATTTAGGCAATATCCAGCGCATGGCTGAGGTGTTGCCAGCAGATAAGCGGCAGGTAATCCAACAACTACAACAACAAGGTGATTGTGTGGCGATGGTAGGGGACGGCATTAATGATTCACCGGCGTTGATTCAAGCAGATGTCGGTATTGCTCTGGCATCAGGAACCGATGTCTCGATCGAGAGCGCAGATATCGTTTTATCGCATAACCAATTAAGTCAGGTGGCATTAGCGCGTAAGCTGGCAGCCCGTACCTTACGCACCATCCGCCAGAATATTGTATTATCGATAAGCTATAACGTGATTATGGTGCCATTGGCAATGATGGCATTAGTCAGTCCCTTGCTGGCAGCAATCACGATGCCGATAAGTTCGTTACTTGTCATTGGCAATGCTGCCAGGATTAGCCGAATATTTAAGAGGTAGCTCATGGAAGTCATATACGGACTTTTACCCGGCATGTTATTGCTGGGTTTGGTAGGTGTCATCGTCTTTTTCTGGGCTGTACGCAGTGGTCAATATGATGATATGGAAGGTGCCGCAAATCGAGTGTTGATGGACGATGATAACCGTCCACCAGAAAGCGAAGCGGAACTGGATTCAGAGAATAACGAAGAAAAAAATGATCCAAAGTCTGATTAGGCTGTTTGCTTTATGCTGTGTTGGTTTACTACTCACGAAAAATGTCTTGGCAGAAGAGATAAAAGTCGGCATGAGTGGTCCTCTGACAGGTCCATTATCTGAAATGGGCTTATCCATACAGGCTGGAATAAATGCCTACTTTTCCAAACTCAATCAACAGGGGGGGGTTAAAGGTAAGCTGGTTGAATTTCTGGCTTTGGATGATTTCTACGAGCCAGATCAAGCCGCAGCCAACATGCGCCAACTTATCAATGAACATGGTGTTTTAGCTGTTTTAGGTAATGTTGGAACACCTACAGCGGTAGTAACGGTACCGATTGCGGAACAGCTTCAGGTTGCTTTAGTCGGCGCTTTTTCGGGCGGGGATGTTTTAAGATCTAATCCCCCAAGTCGTTATATCATCAATTATCGGCCTGGCTATAAACAAGAAGTTGAGATGCTGATTGATGGATTATTGAATGCAGGTATTCGACCTGAAGAAATCGCATTTTTCACTCAGCAGGACAGTTACGGTAACGCTGTCTATCATGCTGCGGCGACAGCACTACAAGCCAGAGAGTTTTATCAGGTCGATTACCTTACACATGCTTATTACAGCCGTAATACTCTCAATGTTGAAAGTGCCGTCGCCACGATTCTTAAAGCCAATATTCCTCCTAAAGTAATTCTGATGGGAGGCAGTTACGCGCCTTCAGCCAAGTTTATAAAGCTGTTATACGAGGACAGACCGGATCTCTGGTTCGTCAATGTATCTTTTGTGGGAAGCCATGTATTGGAGCAATCGTTAGATGGCATTAATGCCAATGTGATTGTCAGTCAGGTGGTGCCGGAAGTTGATGCTGATTTGCCACTTGTTAGAGAGTTTCGTGGAGCATTAAAGGAATATGATAGCGCTTTACAGCCCAATACGGTTTCTCTGGAGGGGTATATTGTTGCAAAGATTTTTGCTGAAGCATTGCAGAATATGGAAGGAAATATCAGTCGGGAAACATTAATTGATGCCTTACATGAATTGGTCGATTTGGATATTGGTCTAGGCAGCAACATTAATCTGGATAAAAATCAGCAGCAGGGCAGCAACATGCTTTGGCTGAGTAGATTGGAAAATGGAGCGTTCCATTCATTTGAATGGAGCAGCGTGGATTTTTCACACTAACCTCATAACAGGATGTAAAACGAGATGGATACGGATATACATGTTTAGCAACTGGAGCATTCGAGCACTGCTGCATTTTTGGGCTGTCATTACCGTATCAATGGTATTGCTGATGGCTGCGATTGCCATGCTGAGCCATCAGCATTACACCAAAAATCAACTTTTGTTGACCGAGCAGGTATTTCCGCTGGTAGACAATGCAAGACAAATAAGTAGTAGTGCGGCTGCGTTTATTTCCAGACAAAAACAAATTATCAGTGCACGCAATGCCGAAGAGTTTGCCAATGTTACAGCTCGGGAACCACTGGAAGAAGCCTTTGAGCAATCCTGGAATCGTTTACTCCAGAGCGTCGAACAGTTGCAGATCGCTCCTGAACTGACCAGCGTATTGAGTGATTATTATCAGCAGTTTTTAGAAACCGATAGCTTATTGCTGCAACAAATGCAGTTTCAACATCAACTCTCCGAGCAAATTGAACAACGTACCAAAAGTGTGTCTCTGTTAGCAGATGAGATTCAACAGCTTGCTGAAGCCATTACCGGCAGAATTGATTTAACCTTAACGCGTCAAATGCAGTCATTGAGTCATGCTGAGACTTTAAGCCAGCCGGATAAAACAGCCTTAATTGAGAATTACACCGCTGTTGAACGCAGTAGTTATTCGCTGATGCTGAATGTGCTGCGAATCAGCCAGTTGAGCCAACAGATTCGCGAAAAGCAAAATCCAGATTTGCTACTTAGTATCCGGGAGAATGATATCCGGGAACAGGAAGCCATGCTGCGTAGTGACATTTTGATCATCAAACAAAATCTGCAGAACTACCCTGAATTATTAACATTGGTTGATAAATTACAGCAGGGTATCAACACCTTTATCCGCCAGGTAATTGATGATAATAACTCGGTATACCAACTGCGAATCCGACAGCTGGAGACTTATGAAAAATCTCAGATGGTGCAGCAGCAGGGTTTGAATATTCTCGAAGTTTTGATGCAAAACCTGAATACACTTTCTGCCAGAGTTGGTGAGCAAGGCTTATCCAGAACTCAGCAATCAGCCTCACTGGCTAAAACAGCGCGGTGGTGGATGATTGTCAGCTGTTTGGTGATTACATTGGGGTTAACCTGGTTTGTTATAACCATGACATCGCGTATTAATCACCCTATGCGACGTTTGCGTAAAGCGATGCATGACTTGTCAGCAGAGAAATTTGATACCCGTATGCCGACCGATAATGGTCAGAGTGAATTTAATTTACTCGCCAAGGATTTCAATTTATTTGCCGCACAAACGCAGGCATTAATTAGCAAGCTGGATGAAACCAAACATTCGCTGGAAATACGAGAAACAAGGCTCCGGGCTATACTCAATGGTGTTCCTGAGGCGATACTTGCCATTCAGGCTGATGGTTCAATCAGCTCATGTAATCCGGCAGCAGAAAAAATATTACAAGCCAGCGAGCAGCAATTGGCAGGACAAAATATTCTGCAGTTTTTCGCGCCATCCTCAGACATTCATTCACTTGCCGATCTTGCTCAATTGCAACAAGCCAATCATGAGTTCGAAGGCCGCAACTGGTTCGGTGAAACCTTCTCAATGTGGTTTTCACTCAATCCATTGTCTGAATTCGATGATGATATCTGGGTGTGTGTTATTTCCGATATCAGTGCCTGGAAACACACCAAACAAGCGTTGTTGCAGACCAGTAATGAATTAAATGCGATTCTGGAAAATGCCATGGTTGGTATTGCCTTTATCAAAAATCGTCAGATCATTCGGGTAAACACCAAATTTGAACAATTGTTTCTGTTTGCTCGAGAGGATATTGAAGGGCAAAGTACGCTGTGTATTCATCCCAGCGAAGATGCATTTGAACGCTTTGGTGATCAAGCCTACAACGCTCTGTCAGAAGCTGAAAATTTTGAAGCACAAGTCGAAATGGTGCGCGCCAATGGTGAGAAATTCTGGTGCGCTGTGTCGGGGCAGGTCATTAATCCGGATAACCCGGCTGAAGGATCCATCTGGCTTTATGAAGACGTAACTCATGAGCGACAAAATGAAGAGCGGCTGACACGGTTAGCCAGTAGCGACATACTGACGGGCTTACCAAATCGTGGTGTATTCAAAGACAGACTAGAACACGCTATTCATAAAGCCCAACGACAAAATGGTCGGTTGGCGGTCTTCTTTCTGGATTTGGATCATTTTAAACATATCAATGATTCGCTGGGTCATAAAGCAGGGGATATTCTGTTATGTGAGGTGGCTCGGCGTATCCGTTCCTGTGTCAGAGACAGTGATACAGTTGCCAGACTGGGAGGGGATGAATTTACGGTGATGCTGGAGGATGTTAATTCCGCTCAGTATGTCGGCAAAATCGCAGAAAAAATTCTCAGTACCACAGCGCTACCTTATATGTTGGATAACGTAGAGGTAAATATCAGTCCGAGTATCGGTATCAGTCTATATCCTGCAGATGGACGTGATGTGGATATGCTGGTGCGCAATGCCGATGCGGCAATGTATTACGCTAAAAGCACCGGCCGTAATAACTTTCAGTTCTACTCTTCTGACATGAATGCGCAGGCATCACAGCGTTTGGCAATGGAGACCGGCCTGCGGCGTGCTGTTGAGTTGCAGGAGTTCTATCTGCAGTTTCAACCCCAAATTGAGCTTGAAACTGGCCGTGTCGCCGGAGCAGAGGTGCTATTACGCTGGCATACCGAACAATGGGGTGATATTTCACCGGCGATATTTGTACCGGTACTGGAAGACACTGGCTTGATTAATATGGTTGGTGAATGGGTATTGAAACAAACCTGTGAAGCCTTTATGGCTAATCGTCATAATTTACCCGATGATTTTTTGATGGCTGTTAATCTTTCAGGACGACAGTTTAAAGGTAATCTGCTGGTGCATTTTATTCGCGACTTGCTGGACAAAACAGGAATGCCGGCTAAAAATCTGGAACTGGAGATCACCGAAAGCCTGTTAATGGAAAACACTGAACAAGCAGTAGAAACCTTGCGCGAATTAAGCCTGTTAGGGATTACGCTGGCAATCGATGATTTTGGAACCGGTTATTCATCACTTTCTTATTTAAAACAATTTCCCCTCAATGTGCTTAAGATTGATCGAACATTTGTTCGTGACGTCACTGAAGATAGTGATGATGCGGCCATCGTAAATGCCATTCTGGCGATGTCAAATAGCCTTGCTTTAGAAGTCGTCGCTGAAGGAGTTGAAACGGCAGAACAGCTCGCCTTCTTACAGAAAAGTCGGTGTAATCGTGCTCAAGGATTTTATTTCAGCAAAGCTATTAACCTGAACGAACTGATGGAATATATAAAACAGGCTGATCAAGACCGATGGGCTATGTAAGTTATGACCGTGCGTTCTTCCGGGTGTAAACGAATTGTCAGTCCAAATTGTGGATAGTGCCAAATTCGCGCCGAACTCTCTTCTGACTCATCAGTAATATTCTCCGGCTCACCAAAGCGATGTCGCACCATATCGGTATCAATACGAACGGTAGGAATATAGGTGATGGCGATTGCCGGAGCCGTCAGTAAGCGTTGTTTATCACCAAAAGCAGGATCATAACGACGCGCACCACTTGGCTGTAATTTGGCGGAAGCTGCCCGTGACGCCATCGTATTTAACTCATCCTCATCGACCAGCAGATTCACCACTACTCGTGCAGATAATCCTCCGAGATTAATGGACTCGAAAAAAACTTCAGCCGAAATATTCTGGTTTTCGGTCATAAATAAAGCCACTTCTCCCGCCTCACGCCATAACTGCTGAATTTCGGCGTAGGAGGTACTGCCTAAATGCACACCCATCACTTCAATCTGCTCATCAGGCATCATGGTTATTTCCCATGGTTTGGGGGCGGAGGGCTGAGGCGAAGGAACAAACATTAACGCCGCAATACCCAGAATAACCAAAGCGGTACCAAGTAAAAATTTGAGCAATATACGCATAAAAATTCCGAAATTAATTAACTTGTAACCAAAAAGTGACCGGTCCATCGTTGGTCAGAGAAACTTGCATATTTGCGCCAAACTGCCCGGATTCAACTGATAAGCCAAGGTTGTTAGCCTGATCCAGTAGATAGTCAAATAATTGCTTGCCCTGTTCAGGTGGGGCGGCCGAGGTGAAACTTGGGCGATTACCTTTGCGGGTGTCCGCTGGCAAGGTAAATTGTGGCACCAATAATAAACCGCCATTGATATCCAGCAAGCTTAAATTCATTTTGTTATCGGCATCGCTAAACACGCGATAGTTGATAACGCGTTGTAACAATCGATCTGCTATGGCTGTAGTGTCCATTTTTTCCACGCCGATCAAAACCAGCAAACCTTGGTCGATTCGTCCGATGGTTTCATTTTTATTGATGATGACGCTGGCCTGGCTGACACGTTGTAACAATGCAATCATGTTAGTTGGGTTGCCAATTGATCTGTCGCCCTGACCAGCGCATCAATAATGGCAGGTTCACTTGCTGCATGTCCCGCCAGTGGCAATATTTCAAACTGAGCATCAGGCCAGCGTTGGTAAACTTCCCAGGATTGTTGCATTGGACACACCATATCGTAACGACCATGAATAATGACCACAGGGATATGATTAATCTGTTTAATACTGTCGAGTAACGGTATATCTCCGAGAAAACAGTTATTTAACGCATAATGCAATTGGATTCTGGAATGTGCCAAGGGGCCCGAAGATTGTTCTGCATCAGGTTGGTAATGCTGATCTCGCAGCATCACAATGGTCCCTTCCCAGTTTTGCAAAGTGTTGGCGGCGATCTGTTGTTGCTGTTCTGTTGTCTGAGTTAATTGCTGGTAATAATAAGCTAAGGGTCGGGGTTGTTCTGTGGATGGTAAGTCTTTTACCAAAGCATGCCAGGCTTCGGCAAACACCCTTGAAGCGCCGCCTGCTGCATAAACCCAGTCGATATCCTGTTGTCTGCCGAGAAAGGTTCCACGTAACACCATGTTCGAGACATGTTGTGCGTGCTGACGGGCATAGGCCATGGCTAAAGTTGCTCCCCATGAACCGCCGAACAACATCCACTTATCGATATTCAGTAAGGTACGGATGGCTTCCATATCCGAAATTAAATAATCCGTGGTGTTGTGCTCCAATTCACCAGAAGGCAACGAACGACCACAGCCGCGTTGATCAAATAGAATGATGTGATAACGTTCAGGATCGAAATAACAACGATGTTGTGAACGACAGCCTGAGCCGGGCCCGCCATGTAAAAAAATCACCGGAATACCGTGTGGATTGCCGCACTGTTCAAAATAAACTTCGTGGCGACGTCCAGCTGATATTTCTTCACGAGCTAACAGCTGATGGTGAAAAGGTTCGATATCAGGGTACAGAGTACGCATTTACAGTTCCATCTTGGTTTTTAGCCCGCAACTATATCATGTCAGATGATGGTAATTATTACCTTGATGGGCGAAAATATAACGTTTTACTGCTGGCATATCTTGTTAGCAGCCGCAAAGACAAACAAGGCGAACACAACATGAACCTGCATGAGTATCAGGCAAAACAATTGTTTAACCAATATGGCATTGCTACGCCAAATGGGCAGATGATCGCAAGCCCTGACGAAGTGAAATCAGCTCTTGCTGCAATTGGTGGTGAACGTTGGGTGGTCAAAGCCCAAGTGCATAGCGGCGGACGTGGTAAGGCTGGTGGTGTTCGCGTAGAAGACAGTGCTGTTGCAGTAACTGATGCGGTAACTGCTCTGCTTGGAAGTCAATTGGTTACACACCAGACTACGGCTGAGGGTTTACCGGTTAATAAAGTCTGGATTGAAACCCCTTCATCTATTGTTCGCGAGTTGTATTTAGCCTTACTGGTAGATCGTGTCACTCAACGAGTGGTGTTTATGATTTCTGCTGAGGGCGGAATGGATATTGAAGAGGTGGCAGAGAAAACCCCGGAGGCTATTCTCAGTTTATACGTGGATCCGGTAGCAGGATTACAGCCATATCAATGTCGTCAGGCCGGTTTCTTTCTGCAGCTTAGTGGAGAGGCATTCAAGCAATTACAGCAATTGATGCAAAAGCTCTATCAACTGTTTTGTGAAAAAGATATCAGTCTGTTGGAAATCAATCCGTTAGTGGTGACTGAAAGCGGAGATTTACTGGCATTAGATGCCAAAATTAATGTTGATGATAATGCGTTATATCGCCACGCCGATTTAGCCGAATTATTTGATCCGACTCAGGAAAATCCAGCTGAAGTGATCGCCCGTGATTTCGGGCTGAATTATATCGCTCTGGATGGCAATGTGGCCTGCATGGTAAATGGTGCAGGCCTGGCTATGGCTACGATGGACCTGATTCAAAAACAGGGTGGTGAACCCGCCAATTTCCTTGACGTTGGTGGTGGAACAACAGCCGATCGGGTTGCCGAAGCCTTTAAGCTGATTTTATCGGACAAAAAAGTGAAATCGATTCTGGTGAATATCTTTGGTGGCATTGTGCGTTGCGACTTGATTGCACAAGGGATTATGCAGGCGGCAAAAGAAGTCGGTTTATCGTTACCCGTTGTGGTGCGTTTGGAAGGCACCAATGCTGATTTAGGTCGCACACTATTGGAAAACAGTGGTATGAATTTGCGGGTGGCACAGGATTTAACGGAAGCAGCCGCCTTAGCCGTCGCTGCGGCAGGGGAGTAATAAAACGTGAGTATCTTGGTTAATAAAGACACCAAAGTTATCTGTCAGGGTTTTACCGGAAAACAGGGCACTTTTCATTCTGAACAGGCAATTGCCTATGGAACACAGTTTGTCGGCGGCGTTACTCCAGGCAAAGGTGGACAAACGCATTTGAATAAATCGGTATTTAATACGGTTCATGAAGCCGTGGTCGAAACCGGCGCTGATGCATCAATGATATATGTGCCGGCAGCGTATGCCGCAGATGCGATATTGGAAGCCGCAGATGCGGGTATAAAAGTCATTGCCTGTATTACGGAGGGTATCCCGGTACTGGATATGCTGCGGGTAAAACATGCATTGAAATCATACGATGCCAAGTTAATTGGACCGAACTGTCCCGGGTTAATTACTCCGGGCGAATGCAAAATTGGCATCATGCCTGGCAGCATTCATTTGCCTGGCAAAATAGGTATTGTTTCGCGCTCTGGAACGTTGACCTATGAAGCGGTATTTCAAACTACTCAGAATGGTTTGGGGCAAAGCACCTGTGTAGGAATCGGTGGTGATCCAATCCACGGTATGAATTTCATTGAATGCCTGGAATTATTTGAAGCTGATCCACAGACCCAGGGAATTGTGATGGTCGGCGAAATTGGCGGTCAGGCAGAAGAAGATGCAGCAGAATACATCAAACAATATGTTACTAAACCTGTAGCCGCTTATATTGCTGGATTAACCGCTCCGGCTGGTAAACGTATGGGACATGCCGGTGCAATTATCAGCGGTGGTCAAGGCACTGCCAAGGCTAAACTGGCGGCATTAGAAGCGGCTGGTGTTGCCATTGCGGCATCACCAGCAGAAATCGGTTCAACCATGTTGCAGCTGATGGAAAATTAATGGCCAATCATCAACTTCAGGTGGTGCTGGCGCAGATAGATCCGATTGTTGGAGATGTTGCTGGCAATACCCGAAAGGTGATTGCCGCTACTGAGCAAGCCAGACAGCAACACGGCGCTGAACTGGTGATCTTTCCTGAGCTGTGTTTGACCGGCTACCCGCCGGAAGATTTGTTATTAAGACCTGGATTATTAAAGCGGGTTAATAAAGCATTGCAGACACTTTGCCAGCAGACGGACGATATCTCCATTATTGTCGGCCATCCTTTGGGTGAAGTGGGTAAGGAGTTGTTCAACGCTGCTTCGGTTATCAGCAGACATCAAATCACGGCTCAATACCTCAAGCATAAATTGCCCAACTATGGGGTATTTGATGAAAAGCGTTATTTCATTGAAGGCCGTGAAGCCACCATTATTGAAATAAACCAAATCAAAATCGGCCTGACCATTTGCGAAGATATCTGGTTTGTCGAACCCGCGGCTCAGGCAGCAGATGCCGGTGCCGAAATCATTGTAAATCTTAATGCCTCACCATTTAAACAGGATAAAACCCTATTACGTGAGGCTGAAGTCGGCCAGCGGGCGCGAGAAAACTCAGTGCCAGTTCTATATGTTAACCAAATAGGCGGGCAGGATGAGTTAGTGTTTGATGGCGCCTCTTTTGCCGTCAATGCCGCTGGTGAAAAATGTATTCAAGCCATTCAGTTTGCTACCGCGCTGGTGCCAATCAAGATCAGTAAAACACCACAGGGTATTGAGCTTGAAGGAGCTTTACAGCCTTTGATGGCAGAGCTGGAAACTATTTATCAGGCTTTGGTCTGCGGCTTACGTGATTACGTAGAAAAAAATCGTTTCCCTGGAGTGGTCATAGGGCTTTCTGGCGGAATTGATTCAGCTTTAACATTGGCTCTGGCAGTTGATGCCTTAGGTGCGGATCGTGTGCAAGCAGTGATGATGCCATCAAGATACACCGCACAAATCAGTCTGGATGATGCCGCAGAGATGGCGGGTATTTTGGGTGTCGACTATCGAGTCATCGGTATTGAGAATTTGTTTCAGACTTTTCTGCATGAGCTGGAAGAGGTTTTTGCCGGCACCCAGGCTGATACCACTGAAGAGAATATTCAAGCTCGTTGTCGTGGTGTGTTGCTGATGGCAATCTCCAACAAAACGGGTGCGATGGTATTATCAACCGGTAACAAAAGCGAAATGGCCGTAGGGTATTCCACGCTTTATGGCGATATGGCCGGTGGATTTTCACCGTTGAAAGATGTTTACAAAACACTGGTCTATAAACTATCGAATTATCGCAATAGCCTGTCAAAAGTAATTCCTGAACGAATGATTACCCGTCCGCCTTCCGCCGAGCTATCTGCCGATCAGTTGGATCAGGATTCATTACCCAGTTATGAAGTGTTAGATGCGATTCTGGAAGCCTATGTCGCTAATGATGGTTGTTTTGAAGATCTGGTGGCCTCAGGATTTAATGCAGAAACGGTTGCACAGGTTATCAAAATGGTGGATCGTAGCGAGTACAAGCGACGTCAGGCACCTCCCGGAATTCGTATTACCGGCAGAGCATTTGGCAGAGATCGTCGCTATCCGATAACATCAGGTTATACCGTAACGTCAACTATAGAATAGGCAATCACATGAAAAAAATTGAAGCCATAATCAAACCATTCAAATTGGATGATGTGCGTGAAGCACTATCGGATATCGGTGTGACCGGCATGAC
>NZ_JAUSCC010000106.1 GCF_030651745.1 Methylophaga sp. | reverse complement strand
TGTCGGAAAACGTTATATTAATGTCCAACGGTTAACTTTAAATCATAGGTGTTTAGTTTGATTAGTGACCGTTATTGCAATCTTTACCAGCCTGCTTAAAGCCCCTTTGTTGGACGTCCTCTATAGTTAAACAGGATGAACGTTAAGTCATGCGTAGTGTAATAACAAAACGTGTAAGATTTTTATCTGAGGTGACGCTGATATCACCGTCATGTGCTTCGATAATCGCTTTAGTAATAGCTAGCCCTAAACCTGCACCATCACTGTGGCGTTGTCTTGATTGATCGGCGCGATAAAAACGTTCAAATAAATACGGCAAATGCTCGGCGGATATTGCTGGGCCGGGGTTTTCGACACTGATACAAAGCGTGTTAGCAGCATGCTGATAGCTGTTAACCACAATGCTGTGGCCAGAAGCGGTGTGTCGTATCGCATTTGATAACAAATTAGTTAAGGCATGCCTTAGTAAAGAGCGATCGGCATTAATGACGCTAGGCTGACCGGCAAAAGCAAGTTTGACTCCTGCTTCTTCTGCTAAAGCTTCAAAAAACTCGAATATGGCCGAGATTTCATCGGCAATATTTAAAGGCTGTTTGTTCGGGGTAATTAAACCATTTTTACTTTTGGCTAGCCACAGCATATCGCTAACCATCTTGCTAAGCCGTTCTTGCTCTTCTAAATTTGAAAATAACACGTTTTGGTATTCCTCAGCCGTTCGTTGCCGAGATAAACTGACTTGGGTTTGGGTAATAATATTGGTTAAAGGGGTGCGAATTTCGTGAGCAATGTCGGCACTAAAATGCGATAACTTAGTAAAGCCATCCTCTAAGCGGTTTAGCATGTGGTTGAATGACTGCACCATATGCGTTAACTCAGAAGGTACTTCGTTGGCGTTTAATCTAATGTCGAGTTTGCTGGTTTGAATATCGCGCATATTGTCACTTAGTCCCCTAAGAGGAGCTAAGCCTTGATGCACCGCAACCCAAGCTGCTAATAAAGTAAGGAGGCAGGAACCGAGTAAAATGATCCAAAGACTTTGACCGAGTTGTTGTAAAAAGTGAATATGAAAGTCCATATCAATGGCTGCAATTAACCGGTAGTTATCGTTTGCAGTAGCGATGTTCAGAGCAATACCCCGATAGGCCTTATCTTGATATTGCCAGTGTTGAATATTTTCAACTTTAAATGTATCTATGGATTCATCAGCATCTGTAAGTTGGCTTAAATCAAAATTAGCATTGTTATAAATAATTTGCTGCTGGGAATTGTTTATCTGGTAATACACGCCATGATGTCCGGCAACAGCTTGGGATAATGATTGAGCTAAAGTTTTCGGATCTGTAGGTTCTTTAAGGAACACTTGCTGAACAGAGTGAACAATAACGCCAAGTTCATCGGCATCTTGTTCGATAAAATGGTGCTCTATAGAACTGATAAGCAGTTGCCTAACAACCAGTAAACAAACCGCAATAGTGACAACGACAGACAGTACCACTCTCTGGGTCAAGGACAGTGGCCGTTTAGTGTTATGCTTCATCCGCTTGCTCGTTTTCAAGTTTATAGCCCATGCCGCGCACGGTATGGATTAGTTTAGGCGTAAAATTATCATCTACTTTAGCCCGTAACCTTCTTATCGCGACATCAATAACATTGGTGGCACTATCAAAGTTCATATCCCATACCTGTGAGGCGATTAACGATCGGGGTAAGACTTCGCCGCTGCGGCGCATTAAAAGTTCTAGTAAAGAGAATTCTTTATGGCTTAAGGCAATTTTGACTCCGCTACGCATGACTCTTCTTTTGGGAATATCTAATTGTAAATCGGCCACCTGAAGCAAATCTGGCGTGGCGATGGTTTGGCCGCGACGTATTAGGCTGCGTACCCGAGCTAACACTTCAGAGAAAGCAAAGGGTTTAATTAAGTAATCATCCGCGCCTAATTCTAAGCCTTTAACTCTGTCATCAACGCTATCGCGAGCGGATAAAAATAATACTGGTGTCAGGTTATTGCGTTCGCGAATGGATTGCACTATTCGCCAGCCATTTACATCAGGCAACATCACATCTAGCACAATTAAATCAAATACTTCGGTCATGGCAAGGTGATGACCATCTAAACCATTTCTGACTAGCGAAACTTGAAAACCTGCTTCAGTAAGGCCTTGTTTTAAATAATCACCCGTTTTGATCTCATCTTCCACAATCAGTAATCGCATAGCCTTTCCTGTAAATAAGGGTTACTGATAGCTTGCAATAAACAGACTGTCAGCTCGATGACAACAAGATTACGATTTTGTAATGCCAGAGTCATGTTGCTGACAGTTATAAATAGCTAAGCTAGATGAAATAAATAAGCTCAAGGGTTATATAAATGGATGATAACAAGTTCAAATTACCAGCTTCTATCTCGCGGCGCCGCTTTGTACAAGGTCTTGCCGTCGGAGGCGTTATAGCGAGTTTCCCGCATGTTGTTCGCGCCGGTAGCTCTTTTAAAGACAATGCCGCGACAGGTTCTGCACCAGAATTAAGCGGCAAAGTTATCGAGCTAACTATTGCTGAGTCCTTAGTCAATTTTACCGGTGTAGTACGTACAGCAACCACCATTAATGGCTCTATTCCGTCACCAACGCTGCGCTTACGCGAAGGCGATGAGGTGACGATTAAAGTGACCAATACCTTATCTGTGCCTAGCTCTATTCACTGGCATGGCATTATTTTACCTTATCAAATGGATGGGGTACCAGGCTTAAGCTTTAAGGGCATTATGCCCGGTGAAACCTTTGTTTATAAGTTTACTTTGCAACAAAGCGGTACTTACTGGTATCACTCTCATAGTGGCTTCCAAGAAATGACTGGCATGTACGGTGCACTAATCATCGAGCCTAGAGAGCAAGATATCATCGTTGCTGATAGGGAGTATGTGGTACAGCTTTCAGACTGGACCGATGATGACCCGATGAAAGTATTTAGTAAACTAAAAGTGCAAGGTGATATCTACAATTATAATCAACCAACAGTACGAGATTTTTTCCGAGACCTGTCAGAAAAAGGGCTTAGTTCAGCATTATCAAAACGTAAAATGTGGCAAGAAATGCGCATGAGCCCGACAGACTTGGGAGATGTGTCAAGCGCTGCACTAACCTACTTATTTAACGGCAGCACACCGCTGGCCAATTGGCGAGGCCTGTTTAAAAAAGGCGAAAAAGTTCGCTTGCGCTTTATTAATGGCGCCAGCAATACCTTCTTCGATGTCCGTATCCCGGAACTGCAAATGACCGTAGTGCAGTCTGATGGCCAAAATGTCCATCCAGTAACTATTGATGAGTTCCGATTCGGCCCGGGTGAAACCTATGATGTACTGGTCACACCGCAATCTGATGCTTATACCATTTTCGCCCAGACCATAGAACGCACCGGTTATGCTCGAGGCACCCTAGCGGTAGCCGACAATATTAATGCACCCGTACCGGCAGTCGATCCAGTAGAGTGGTTAGCGATGGCCGACATGATGGGCAATATGTCCCATGGCGGTTCAATGACAGAGGGCGCTATGGATCATAGCCAACATGGCGCAGCTATGCCGATGGATTTAAGTCAGCATGCAGGGCCGGCCGCTGCTTATGCTAAAGCCAGCACGCAAGTGCGCCATGCCAGTACTGAATATGGCCCTTCGGTTGATATGCGGGTAGATACGCCAAGAACTAACTTGGACGATCCGGGCATTGGTTTACGCAATAATGGCCGAAAAGTGCTGACGTTATCCGATTTACACTCACTAGAAGGTGTTATTGAACCACAGCGTCCTGAAGCTGAAATTGAATTGCACCTAACTGGCAATATGGAACGCTATAGCTGGTCAATTGATGGTTTAGAGTTTGGCCAAAGTACACCTGTGCATATGAAGTTACATCAGTGCGTTAGGGTGATTTTACATAATGACACCATGATGACTCACCCTATGCATTTGCATGGAATGTGGAGTGATTTAGAAAGTGAAAGTGGTGAAGTCCAAGTCAGACGCCATACTATTCCGGTGCAACCTGCTCAGCGAATTAGTTTTTTAACAACGCCGCATGATGTAGGACGGTGGGCCTGGCATTGTCATCTGTTATTTCATATGGATGCAGGTATGTTTAGAGAAGTGGTGGTGTCATGAAAATAACAAAATTAGTCAGTAGCGCGCCGGTGATTGCGTTAACAGCGAGTTTATTGCTAGTAAATGCTGGGGTGATGGCAGACAGCCAAATGGACCATAGCGAAATGGATCATAGCAAGATGAAGCATGGTGATAAGGCGATGGACCACAGCGCAATGGATCATAGCAAGATGAAGCATGGTGATACGGCAATAGACCACAGCGAAATGGATCATAGCAAGATGAACCATGACGATAAGGCGATGGACCACAGCCAGATGGATCATAGCAAGATGAACCATGACGATAAGGCGATGGACCACAGCCAGATGGACCATAGCAAGATGAACCATGGCGATAAAGCGATGAGCCACAGCGAAATGGACCATAGCAAGATGAACCATGGCGATAAGGCGATGGACCACAGCCAAATGAACCATGGCGATATGGCAATGGACCACAGTCAAATGGACCATGGCGATATGGCAATGGATCATAGCCAAATGGATCATGGCGATATGAAAATGCAGGGCGGAAAAGCGCCTGCAGATGCCCGAGATCCTCATGCTTATTCTGGCGGTTTTACCTTAGCCGACGGGCCTTATGCTATAGGCGGCGGTCGCCAGTTAAAACTGGCAGATGAACACCGTTTTTACGCAATTAAAGCAGATAAGTTGGAGCACCAGTTTGCTACGGATAGCTTAGCATTTGACTTACAAGGCTGGTATGGCACTACTTTTAATCGACTAGCAATAAAGCTGGAAGGTGAGGTAAGCGATGGTAAGTTAGAGGAAAGCCAAACCGATTTGCTATGGAGCCGTGCGGTTTATACGTTTTGGGATGCCCAGCTCGGAGCCCGGGTTGATACCTACACGGAAGGGGAGAGTCGGCAGTGGTTGGCATTGGGTGTCCAAGGCTTAGCGCCGTATTGGTTTGAGGTCGATGTAACTGCCTATTTAGGCAACTCTGGGCGGACAGCCATAGCAGCAGAAGCTGAATATGAATTGCTATTCACGCAACGTTTAATCTTACAAAGCACAGTGGGATTAACTGCTTATGGTAAAGACGATGCCATTAATGGTATCGGAAAAGGCTTAGCGTCTTTAAATGCTGGAATGCGTTTACGTTATGAGTTCTCACGCCAGTTTGCGCCTTATATCGGTGTTGAGTGGATGGCTAAGTATGGCAATAGCGCTGACTTTGCCCGAGCGAATAATGAAGCGACTAATACTACGAGTGCGGTCGCGGGTGTGCAGTTCTGGTTTTAATAATTAAGGTGATAAAAATGAAAATATTAAAAACATTAAAAATAGTGAGTGCTATAGCTGTTTTATTAATGGCGACTACGGTGTCTGCACATGTTGATTTAACTGAGACAGTACCAGCAGATGAGGCGATGTTAATGCAAAGCCCTGCAACGTTAAAGCTGACATTCAGTGCCCCAGTACGGATGATGAAATTAAGCTTAATTGATGCAGAGAAAAAAGCGGTTAAATTTGGTTTTGCGGCTTCAGCTACAGCCGCCTCAGAATTTGAGTGGCCACTGCCAACCCTTAAAGAGGGCGAGTATCAGGTGAGTTGGATTGTTATGGGCCAAGATGGCCATAAAATGACCGGTGATTATAGTTTTATGCTCCATGGCGATATGAAGATGGAAGCAAAACAGCCATCTAGTCACAATTCACATTCTCATTAGCATTAGCATTAGCATTAGCATTAGTAGAAGGTAACTTAGAGATGGTTGGCAATTGGGAGTTAATGCTATTACTAACAAAGTTTGCCACTTATGCTGCAGTCAGCAGTTGTGTCGGCAGCATATTAATGCAAACTTTACGATCAAAGCAATTAAGGACTACTGATACTAAGCTGGAGGCTTTTGATGTTTGGCTTAGCCGTTGGTTTTTAAAATGGGCGGGCTTAGGCCTAGTAATATCACTGTTACAATTGCCAATTCAAGCCGGTGCTATGGCTGAAAATGGCTTAGCAGGCATGTTTGACCCCTTAATGCTTAGTATCATGTGGCAATCAGCAGTGGGTAGCCAAGTCAGTTTCATTGTTGTCGGTTTTACGCTGTTGTTACTTAGTGAGTGGGGGATAAACAAGCTGGCAAGGTTTAAAACCATACTAAGAATAGTCACAGTGACTGGGTTTATTCTGCTAGCAATTAGCTTTACTTTTACGGGCCATACGGTAGAGCTCAATACGGTGTTTAAAGGCTTGTTAATGTTGCATATACTTGCCATGGCAGCTTGGGCTGGTTCTTTGTGGCCCTTACATCAAAGTTGTAAAGCGTTGCCAGCTGATAGTTTAGTGACATTAATGGAAAACTTTGGCAAGGTAGCGGTGTTTTTTGTATCCATATTAATCGCTTGTGGTGTGCTATTACTACTGCAGCTTGTAGAGCCTATTGGCAATTTATTCACTACCAATTATGGTCAGTTATTGATGTTAAAGCTGATATTTGTCAGTGGTATGTTGCTGTTAGCAGCTTGGCATAAACTTAAACTTGTTGCTGAGTTGGCGCAGCATAAAAATGCCCAACCGCTGCGGCTGTCAATTTTAATTGAAACGCTATTGGTGGTCTCAGTATTAGTGACGACTAGCGTGTTTACGACACTTGTTGGGCCACAAAGTTAATCTTAGCTTTATTTGTTATTAAGACTTATTTTTTTTATGAGAACCCTGTGCCAAAAATTACAACTTTAACTGCCTTATTTGCAGCAGTATTTTTGCTAACAGCATGCTCTGAACCCGCTGTAACTAATAATGATCCGAAAGTTACGGCAGAGCCTGTGGTGAGCCAACAACAGAGCGAGCCTTTATTAACTGTTTATAAAACAAGTAGCTGTGGCTGTTGTAAAAAATGGATATCGCATATAGAGCAAAATGGCATAACAGCTATCGCAAAAGACTATGATGATTTAAGCTTTATTAAAAATCGTTATGGCATTCAGCCCAATCATATCTCATGCCATACTGCAGTATCTGAGAATGGCTATGTATTTGAGGGCCATATTCCAGCAAAATATATCCTTATGTTTTTAGCCGAACCAGTGGCCAATGCTATTGGCCTTACGGTACCAGCCATGCCATTAGGTTCACCAGGTATGGAAGTGGGCGACCGTTTTATGCCGTATGAGATATTGGTATTCCTTAAAGATGGTACTAGCAAGGTTTACGCTAAAGTAGATGGTTATGATATGCAGTTTTAACAGCAACTAGTAACAAGAACTGACTTACCCGCGCTGGTAAGTCAGTTCTTCTGTAATTGACTAAACTAGCAATATTTTACATGTTCTTAATGTCTAGAACCTCGCCGACAAAAAAGGTGCGGTTCAACGCAACTCGTCGACAAATTCTGACAAAGTAATTACTCAACCTGTCGAGGCAAAACATAAGCATCGGTCTACGCCACTTTATAATTTAACTCAAGGAAACTAGCATCATGAACATACATCTAGGCGATATTGCCCCAGACTTTGAGGCGAATACCACAGAAGGAACGATTAACTTTCATGACTGGATTGGCGACGGATGGGCGATCCTGTTCTCTCACCCGGCCGACTTTACGCCAGTATGCACCACGGAACTAGGTGAGACCGCCAAGCTGAAGGAAGAATTCGACAAGCGGCAATGCAAAATAATCGCTATTTCGGTTGACTCGGTGAAAGAGCATAAAGCCTGGGTCAGCGATATTGAGGAGACCCAAGGACGCGCGGTCAACTTCCCGATTATTGGAGATGAAGATAAACAAATCTCTCGGCTTTACGATATGCTGCATCCCGGGGAGGATGATAGCTCGGCAGTGCGTTCGGTATTTCTGATCGATCCGAATAAGAAGATTAGAATGACGCTGACCTATCCGAAGAGTGCGGGCCGAAACTTCAACGAAATCTTACGGGTGCTCGACTCGATCCAATTAACTGATGGCTATAAGGTTGCTACCCCAGCAAACTGGTGCAATGGTGATGATGTCATCATAGTTCCCTCTTTATCAGACGAGGAGGCTAAAGAACACTTTCCTGAAGGTTGGAAGACGCTTAAGCCATATCTTCGTATAGTCAAGCAGCCTAATCGTTAAGGTGGGGCGCCTACCATTTTAAGTAATGAAAAGGATGACGAATATTCAAGTTGTTCGTAATATTAGGGAGTTCTTTTGCTAAGATTTCCTTCTAATAGTTTTAATCTACAAAGTAGATTAGCATCAAAAAGACATACGCCTCATTAGAGGCGTATGTCAGACTTCTTATGCAGCCATTTTTCTGCATTCTTCAGCGCATTTTCTGCACTCGTTAGCACAGTCTTTACAGTGCTGGTGCTCATACTGAGCACAAATTTCAGCACATTTCTCACAAATTTCGGCACATAAATTACATATTTGAGCTGCATAATCACTGCCACGAGCCATCGCAGCCGCTGCAAAACGACACATATCCGCACAGTCTAAATCCATACGTACGCAATCTGCCATTTTGGAAACATTACTTTCTTCTAAACAAGCCACTGCACAATGATCGCATTGCGCAGCGCAGCGATAACAAGCTTCGATACAAGATTGATATTTTTCATGAGACATAGTGACCTCTCTTTAATTGATGAAACATGCTTAATTGCATGTTAAGGGCATTTAGCAAGAAATATACCAATATAAATTAGCCAATGAGTCGCTGCATTTCCCTTTTACCAAGCTGTCACAATCAGATTATTTATAATGTGGGTTTGACATCCTCCCCGGCCTAAAGGCCGGAGATTCCTACGGCGCTCATCCCGGCATCGCGCCGCAATGAGTTGCTTCGGTGGGTTCCTGCTGCTGGCGACATTACTGCGTCGCTCACTTCACAGGCGCAACGGGCGTGTCCC
>NZ_JAUSCC010000092.1 GCF_030651745.1 Methylophaga sp. | reverse complement strand
GCAAGAGGTCGGCGGTTCGATCCCGCCTAGCTCCACCAAGATACGAAAGAAAACAGTTTTAGGTCCCCATCGTCTAGAGGCCTAGGACACTGCCCTTTCACGGCGGTAACAGGGGTTCGAATCCCCTTGGGGACGCCATATAAGGCAGTCGGTAACTTAACGGTTATTGGATGTTATAAAAAGGCGGTGAGATTTCTCACCGCCTTTTTTGTTTTCAAGCAACCACGTTTCTTTACTTCCTAATTACGCTCACAGATAATCAGCCAACGTTTTTCAATGGTGAGCGACATGACCGTCAATTTTATCTATAAGAAGTTTTTTCTTCTCCCTTCTTTATCCAGTCAATCTTTCAATCAGATATTACGGTTGTTTCTATTGTCGTTAATTGTTTCTACACATTCTGTACAAGCAAATGATGAAAACACAGAATCGTTTGTAACTGAATTTAAGGGGCTTACTGAAGATAACCTGCCTGAATATGTGAGCAGGATGAGTCAGCATTATTACGAGCAGGTGGAATCCCTTGGGAATTATTTTCAGCTGTATCAGCAAAAACGCGATCCCCGTGGCTTTAATGTATGGCACCTCAGAGGCTTCTCACCGAGTTTTAATGCGTTAAATGATCAGAGTCAGCAGGTTGCTACAGCTAACGAAAAATTCCTGGCAGAACGTCCTGAGCAAGCTTTAAGCACTATTTTTGCTGAGCTAAAGGAAGTCTCAGTAAATTTGATGGTGTCTTTTCGTGAAAATGATCCAGAAGCATTCAAATTGGCTAATACCAAGGTGAAAGAGCATGGTGAGCAGATTGCCACTCTGCTTAAAGCACACAACTTGGAAGCAGAAATCCGCGAGGTCTCGCTAAACTAGCGTACCCTGCGCAACATGATTATGCCGACACCAGCAAAAATGATTGTTGGTAAGGAGGCTGCGAGCCAGGGCAATACACCAAATACCAGCCCCATATGCTGAAAGCTTTGGTTAAACAAATGAAAACCTATACCGACCAGCACCCCCACCAGTATACGTCCGCCAACGGGTGCTGAACGTAATGGACCAAAGATAAACGGTACAGCTAACAACACCATTACAGCTGAGCTTATTGGCATCATGATTTTGCTCCAGAATGCCAATTGATACTGTCCAACAGCTTGATGATTGGATTTCAGATAGGAAACATATTCGATCAGATTCCATACCGGTAAAAACTCTGGTGGGACGACAACAACATTCAACATTCCGGGATTGAGTTTGGAACGCCATTTGGCACGCTCGATCGCTCTCACTTCTATTCCATTCTCATCAATCGTGCTTTGCACCACATCAAACATCAGCCATTCATTTTTTTCATAGCGAGCCTCTCTGGCCTGAGTCACTATCCGTAGTTGATGTTTTTCATCAAATTCGTAGACCTTGATGCCTTCAAACCGGCCATCGCGATGAATTCGCTGGATATGATTGAAATGGTTGCCGTCGCGAGTCCAAAAACCATACTGTGACTGGCTACCTTCAGTGCCAGTTTGTGCAGCCGTTTGTATCTGCATGGCTTTCTGTTCGGTGATGGGCCTGATAAATTCACCAATTACCACAGCGATAATCATCAAAATACCGGCGACAATCAATACCGCTTTATTTATATCCTTAACCGATACACCTGCAGCTCGCATTGCCACTAATTCACTTTGAGACGCCAGCGTACCCAGACCGATAACGCTGCCTAACAAAGCAGCAACGGGGAGCAATTCATAAATTCGTTTTGGCATCGATAAAGCTAAATAAGCCAAAATATTGCTCAGCTGATAATCACCTTTGCCAAGATCATCCAGCTCAGCGATAAAATCCATAAAGGTATAAAGCGACATCAATACCACCAGCACTAAAGCGGTACTGCCTAATATGGTTTTACTAATATATCGTTGCAGAATCATACTGTTTTGAGTCGCTTACGTTGTTGCCAGAGCCGTTTAAGTTTTAGTCGATTTTGTAATACCAACATAATGCCAATCATCAATAGATGTACCCAAATCGCTCCAAACCAGGGAGCCAAATCGCCCTTTTCTACCCAGGCCCGGGTGACACCCAATAAGTTGCTGTAAATTACATAGACCAAAACTGCCGGGAAAAAGCCGGCATATCGTCCTTGCCTTGGACCGGTATGGGCTAAAGTAATCGCAATTACACTTAAGATAACGGTCATTAAAGCACTGGATACACGCCATTGAATTTCAGCCAGATCTTGCGGTTCTCCGCGCTCCCAAAGCTCTGCTGTGGGTAAAGATTTATGCCGTTCGCGAACCTGCACCGATTCACCACGTTCTATTAACATACTGTGAGTTGCATATTCGGCAATGCGAAAATCCAGATCGCCAGCATTACCTTCATAGCGATAACCATCTTCCAGGATCAGAAACTTGTCACCGCTTTCGGTTTCAATATCAAAACGCCCGCGCTCAGCCCGGAAAATCAGAGGTTTCTCATCACGATGGATTTCAATGAAGATATTCTCCATATGAATTTTATCATCACTGAGTTTTTGCGAATAAAAGGTCCAATCGCCACTTTGGCTTTCTTTAAAACTGCCTGCGACCAGTCCAGTGGTATTGGCAGCCACCTTGGCTTTTTGTTCAATTTCATACCGTCCAGACAATACATCAGGAACAATCAGCAAGGCTAATACACCCGTGATAATCGCCATTGCACCACTAAATATGACAACATTTCGCAATATGCGGTTACCATCAATGCCGCAAGCCGCTATAACGGTTAACTCGTTATCTGAGCTCATGCGTGACAGACTCAGCAACACCGCCAGAAATGTGCCTATCGGCAACAATATAGATAGCGCGCCCAGTGAATTAAGCCACAGTAAATTGAAGATAACTTCGGCTGGCAAATTACCAACAGCGGCTTGCGCCAGATAGCGGGCAAAGCGGGTTGCCACGTATATCAGCCATAGCACTCCGATAACAGCGGTTAGAGAAAGTAAAAACTCTCTAAGCATATATCGGTCTATCAGGCTGAAACGCTCAACAAATAATCGTTTAAGGGCGGGCATTATTCAGTGGTCTTCGTTAGAATAGGCAGTCAGTTCACTGCAATAAAAAGCGCAGTCTAAACCATCTACATCAACAGGAGAAATCCATGCAGTATTTTGTGACCAAAGATGTTTTACCAACCCAGTCGATAGACTGTATTGCTGTCGCAGTATTTGAAGATAACAAACTCAGCCCGTCTGCAGCTACCTTAAACACAGCAAGTAACGGTTTGATTCAACGCGTTATTGATCGCGGCGATATCAGTGGTAAACCGGGTCAAACAATGCTTTTGCAGGATATTGATGGCATTTCCAGCCCACGAGTCTTATTGGTTGGTTGCGGTAAACTCGACAAAACCACTGAAAATGACTTCAACACAGCCTGCATCACGATGGCTAAATGGTTGAACGAGAGTGCAGCTACCCAAGCCATCAGCTGCCTGGCAGAAACACCAGTCAAAGAACGCACAACAGCATGGAAAATTCGTCAAACCATTATCAATACTGAAGCTGCCTTATATCGTTACAGCCAAACTAAAAGCCAGTTTAAACCAGTTGATAAACCTCTAACCAAACTAGGTTTTATGGCGACTGAAGCCGATATCGATGCCCTGGAACAAGCCTGCAAAACCGGTGCAGCCATCGGTAGAGGCATGAATCTGGCACGTGAACTCGGCAACCTGCCGGGCAATATCTGCACCCCAACCTACCTCGCTGAACAAGCCATAAAACTGGGGAAAGATTTAGACAATCTGGTGGTTGATGTACTTGAAGAGAGTGATATCGCCGAATTAGGTATGGGTTCATTCCTATCTGTGTCACGCGGTAGCCGAGAACCAGCAAAACTCATCACATTAAATTATGGTGGCGGTGGCACTAGCAAACCAATTGTATTAGTCGGCAAGGGCCTGACCTTTGATGCCGGTGGTATTTCGCTCAAACCCGCCCCTGGCATGGATGAAATGAAATACGATATGTGTGGTTCGGCCAGTGTATTAGGCACCATCCAAGCTGTTGCCGAATTAAAGTTACCTATCAACGTCATCGGAGTTATTCCAAGCTCAGAAAACCTGCCGGACGGTGATGCCAACAAACCCGGTGATGTGGTGACCAGCATGTCCGGTCAAACCATTGAAATTCTCAACACGGATGCGGAAGGCCGCTTGCTGTTGTGCGATGCCCTTACCTATAGCGAACGTTTTAACCCTGATACCGTCATCGACATTGCTACTTTAACCGGTGCGATTATTGTTGCTTTGGGTAGTAATGCCACAGGCTTGATGGCCAACAATCAGGAACTGGCTGATGATTTACTTAAAGCCGGTAATGACAGTTTTGATCGGGCATGGCAATTACCATTATGGGATGACTATCAGAAACAACTGGACAGTAACTTTGCAGATATCGCCAATGTTGGTGGCAAAGAAGCTGGTAGTGTCACAGCAGCCTGCTTCCTGTCTCGCTTTACTGAAAAATTCAAATGGGCACATCTGGATATCGCCGGTACCGCATGGAATGGCGGCAAAGAAAAAGGTGCCACCGGTCGTCCAGTGCCATTATTGATGCAATATATTCTGAATCGTCTGGAAGGCTAATCTGCAGTTCATGACCAAAGTCAGTTTTTATATTTTAAGTACGACTGATCCGCTGGACCGGCAGCAATTTGCCTGCCGGTTGGCGGAAAAAGCCTATCAGCAAGGTCATCAGGTTTTTATTCACACTGAAGATCAGGCACAAAGTGATGCAATGGATAAAGCCTTATGGGCTTTTCGGCCAGACAGTTTTGTGCCGCATCAGATTTTAGCGGCTGATGATGAAATTAATGCACCGGTTTTAATCAGCCATGAAAATACTGCACCACCTAAATTAATGGATGTATTGATCAATCTAAACCCGACTCAGCCACTATTTTTCAGTCAGTTTGAACGGCTGGCCGAAATTATTAATGGCGATGAAGAAATCAAAAAACAGGGACGCGTTCGTTATCAGTTTTATAAAGATCGTGGATATCATCTCGATACGCATCAGATAAACAATTAACGCAATCCGGCTCACTCATGACCGGGCTTACATTAAGCGGGTATAATCCCGCTTTTCTTTTTCCGAACAGATAAACGCAGAGACGCATGGACAAAACCTATAATCCCGATGCAATAGAACAACGCTGGTATCAACAGTGGGAACAAAACGGCGAATTCAAACCTTCTGGTGAAGGCACGCCCTACGCCATTATGTTGCCGCCGCCTAATGTCACCGGCAGTTTGCATATGGGTCATGGGTTTAATAACACCATTATGGATCTGCTGACCCGTTATCACCGCATGAAAGGCGATAACACGTTGTGGCAACCGGGTACTGATCATGCCGGTATCGCCACGCAGATGGTAGTCGAACGTCAGTTAAACGCCGAAGGCAAAACCCGCCATGATTTAGGCCGTGAAGCGTTTATAGACCGGGTCTGGGATTGGAAAGGCGAATCCGGTGGCAATATCACCCGTCAGTTACGTCGTCTGGGTTCTTCTTTAGATTGGTCTCGCGATCGTTTCACCATGGATGACAATCTGTCCGAAGCGGTCAAACATGTGTTTATCAAACTGCACGAAGAAGGCCTGATTTACCGCGGCAAACGTCTGGTGAACTGGGATCCGGTGTTACATACTGCGGTATCCGATCTGGAAGTATTATCAGAAGAAGAAGCCGGTCATTTATGGCATTTCCGTTATCCATTAACCGACGGCAGTGGTCATCTGGTGGTGGCCACTACCCGTCCGGAAACCATGCTCGGTGATACAGCCGTGGCAGTGCATCCGGAAGATGAGCGTTATAAACATCTGATTGGTAAAACTATCACCTTGCCTTTAGTTGGCCGTGAAATTCCAATCATCGGTGATGACTATGTCGATCCGGAGTTTGGTAGTGGTTGTGTCAAAATCACCCCGGCACATGATTTCAATGATGCCGAAGTCGGTAACCGTCATAACCTTGAACAAATCAATATTCTGACCATTGATGCCGCCATTAATGATAATGCACCGGAAAAATATCGTGGTCTGGATCGCTATGCAGCCCGCAAGCAAATCGTAGCTGACTTTGAAGCATTAGGCTTATTGGAAACCATTCAGGACCATAAACTGATGGTGCCACGTGGTGACCGTTCCAATGCCGTTATCGAACCATTATTGACTGACCAATGGTATGTCAAAGCCGATGTGCTCGCAGCACCCGCAGTTGAAGCGGTACAGTCAGGCAAAATCAAATTTGTCCCGGCCAACTGGGACAAAACCTTTTATAACTGGATGGATGGCATTCAGGACTGGTGTATTTCACGGCAGATCTGGTGGGGCCACCGTATTCCAGCCTGGTACGATGAACAAGGCAATATTTATGTCGGTCATGATGAAGCCGATGTCCGCCAAAAACATCAATTAGCGGATTCTGTTGCACTCAGACAGGATGAAGATGTTTTAGATACCTGGTTCTCTTCAGCGTTATGGCCCTTCTCAACTTTAGGCTGGCCAGCCGACGATGCGGCTTTGAAAACATGGTACCCCACCAGTGTATTGGTTACCGGTTTTGACATTATCTTCTTCTGGGTTGCTCGAATGATGATGATGGGCATCAAGTTTATGGATGATGTGCCCTTTAAAGAAGTGTATATCCATGGTCTGGTGCGTGATTCGCATGGCCAGAAAATGTCGAAATCCAAAGGCAATGTTTTGGATCCCATCGATATTATTGACGGTATCGATCTGGAATCACTGGTGGCCAAACGTACCAGTGGCATGATGCAGCCGCAATTGGCTGCCAAAATTGAAAAAGCCACCCGTAAAGAATTTCCTGAGGGTATCGCGCCACATGGCACAGATGCCCTGCGCTTCACTTTTGCCTCGCTCGCTACCACGGGACGTGATATCAATTTTGATATGAACCGGATTGCCGGCTACCGCAATTTCTGTAACAAACTATGGAATGCGGCGCGTTACGTATTAATGAATACCGAAGATCAGGATACCGGTATTGATAACGCTGAAGTTGAATTAAGCCTGGCTGATCGCTGGATCATTTCTTTACTGCAACAGACTGAACAAGACGTTACCCGTGCCATCGACAGTTATCGCTTTGATTTGGCGGCACAGGCGATTTACGAGTTTATCTGGAATAACTATTGTGATTGGTATCTGGAACTGTCCAAACCAGTATTAAACAATGATGCAGCCACTGACGCTGCCAAACGTGGTACCCGCCGTACCTTGGTCCGGGTTTTGGAAGCCACGTTGCGTTTAGCCCATCCGTTTATGCCGTTTATTACCGAAGAAATCTGGCACACCATCGCCCCGTTAGCCGGTAAAACAGGCTCAACCATTATGCGTGAAGCCTATCCGGTAGCTGACCAAAGTAAAATCGATAAAGCTGCTGTTGCTGATATGGAATGGGTAATGCAGTTTATTAACGGTATTCGTTCAATTCGTTCACAAATGAATATTGCACCGAAAAAACAGTTGCCGGTGCTGCTCAAGGATGCCGCTGACATTGATAAACAGCGTTTACAGGATAACCACGACTTTATCAGCCGATTAGCCAACCTGGAGTCTGTAGAGTTTCTGACAGGTGAAGCGCCTGCCGCTGCCACCGCTTTGGTTGGCAAAATGGAAATCCTGATTCCTCTGGAAGGTCTGATTGATAAGGATGCTGAAATTGCCCGTCTGGACAAGGAAATCAGCAAACTGGATAAAATCATCAAACAATCAGCGGGCAAACTGAGTAATGAAAACTATGTTGCCAAGGCGCCAGCAGATGTTGTTGCCAAAGAACGTGAAAAACTCGCAGAGCTGGAACAGTCGTTAAGCCAGTTACAGCAACAGCGTAACGCTCTAGGCTAAAACTCAATAGTTCTTTTCAGGAACTTTCCTCGTCAGTTAGTCAGTCAATAT
>NZ_JAUSCC010000049.1 GCF_030651745.1 Methylophaga sp. | reverse complement strand
GCTGAGGAGCTAAAGAGTGCGATTGAGGCCTTTATCGTAAGGCATAATCAGAAGGCTCAACCTTTTAAATGGCGCCGAAGAGAGGTACAGGGTAGTCAGATAAAAAATACAATAGCTAATTTACGCAATTAAACACTAGTTTTGATTTAGCATAGGTTGCGCCCTTTGTTTTTAAGACTTGTTACGACTTCAAAAAAGTTCTCTCAACTTCTAATGGATACCTTTGTCGCTAAACTTTGGACATCTTTAGATGTCACCAGAACTTCCTTCGACTTCTACGGTTTTAATAATTTGGATAATGCGTAATCGCCAAGCTGATAAAGACGCTAATGATTACAGCAACCGTTGGAATGATTGACAACGGAATGGGGATGGGGCAAATCAACCACAAAATTATCATGAAGGTTGACGCCAACAGCATGTGAGCCGATGTGTTGTAAATCGGCGGTATCGGCGGACTGAAGGTATCGGATTTCAATCTCCGCTCGAAAATCCCTGCAATGAATCCCATCACCATCGGTATCAGCAACCAGATTGACCATTTTGACAAAATGACCATGCGTAAGGCCATGCAATAGGCCTGAAGTTTCACCGATGCCGCCCAATCTCCTGGAATATCGGCTATCGCTTCTCCAATGTTGTCTCCGCTGTTTCTGAACTTATTTGAATCGTCGTGCTTATCTCGAAATTCATTGGCAAACGCTGCAATCAAGGTTAAGTTATTTTTGTACAACGTGATCAGCTGCTTATTCATCTCGTCCTTTTCACCCAAAATACTGATAGCGGCGTTGTAGTCTTTCCGTATAGTCAGTGACATGGTTTTTGGACTTAACAGCGCTGGCAATGCCAGTGGCGTAAAAATTATAATCATCAACCAAATCAGGAAATGCTTCCCCATTGATGTTAGTCTGTCAAACTGCGGTGAAAATTTTCCAATAATCCCGCTAATTTCAACTCGTTCATAGTAAATACTCTTGATGCACACAGGATTTTGCTCTGTGGGCTCCCGAATGCATCGTGGGGTTTGTTAACCCATGTTAACTCTTCGCTTGACGATCTCATAATGTCATCCAGATAACCATGAGTATTCGGATCATAAGCCGACCATCCCCCTTTGTACTTGATCATAAGCGTCAATCCCAGGCACTGTACCAATTCCTCGGATACGCGACAGATAAAGGCTTTTTGCTCGGCAAGATCGTCATTATCGGTTTGGATCACTTGTTCGGCATCGCTTAACCCACTCGCTAAACAATTGACCAGTAAACTTTCATCTCGTTTTCTTGGATCGGGCCAGTACAAGGTCAGCAGTGACGTTAATCGCTGCGATGATTCGCGTAGATTGGGCCATCGTGCGAATAGTTCTTGTGCTGCGGGTTGGCGTCTTGTGGCCCTGCATGCTTTTTTCATTTCAATGGAAGGCGATTGCAATAGCTGTTTGAGTGGTTTTTTCAAAAAAAGTAAAACTGCTTGATCTGACATGTGAAATCCTAGTGCGCAATAATAGGCAGTCGTCCCTTGATGACACGGCCGCCGGCTATTGATGCGATGTAATGAAAATTAGGGAGGTGCCCCAGTAAGTGTTGCGGGAACAAATCGTGTTCGCTAAACGTTAATGACTGCCCGCTATTGCCGGAATAGTGAGCAAAGTTTTCGGCTGAATTAACGCCGCTGGAAATGCTCTGTTGAACGGTTTTAATGTAGGTTTGCCCGAAGGTCTCAACAACAAACTTTTGTGTTTCCCCGTCCTTGATGCGCAAGGTGATCAAATTATTACAGTTACCGATAACCTGCCGTGCGCGGGCCTCGTCGCCCAGTCTTGCAACAATATCCGGCAAGGTTTGCGTCGCCATGACGACCTGGAATCCGGCGCCACGACCTTTGTTGAGAATCTGGATAAACGGCAAATTCACCACTTCCGCCGCCTCGTCAACGAACATTGAGATGCGCCCAAATTTCTTGCCGCTGTTGTAAATCATGCCCGCGACCGATGCGAAATCAGCCAATACAATGGATCCAATAGCCGACGAAACAATGGAATCTGACAAGGAATCAAGCCCCACATACAGCACATGCTTTCCGGAAATAATGTTCGACGTATCAAAGATTGGCCGGTGATCGTTTGAATCTTCCTCGTCAGGCGATAATAGATCGCCCAAATCGCCGGATGTCAGCATGTTCAAAACCGGGATCAGCGAGGCGATCATCTTCGAAAAGTGCATGCGATTGTGCTCGACCAGAGACAGAAGTCCATCAATGCCTTCCGAACCTTTTGGCCCATTGCTTAGTGTGGTTCGATACCATTCAACAATAGCCAGCCATTCCGGGTTGGTAATGGTTTCCATTTTTTTGGCTTTGCCGGCCTTGGCTTTTACAAAAAAAGGATCGGCACTGTTTTTCCAGTCCGGATCGACGCGATCGGCGTGTGCCTCGATTGCTTTAATCAACAGTGCTTCGGCGCCGCCCTCGATGTAATAGCGCAACTGTTTAATGGACGGGCGTTTGCCGGTTTCCAGTAAGCCTTGTGCAACCAGGTTTAGCGCTCGAAATGAGAATGCTGTAAAAGCATCGGAACCTCCCGATTGCGATGGCAATAATGCCGCGATTCGCGAAGCAATTTCTGTGGTGCGCGTGAAATTGCGCATGGGATCTAAGCGGATTGATGAGCCGGGAAATGCTGGATGAAAAAACAGGAAAGCGTCACCCCGTCCGGCTCGCTTGCATTCCAGCTCCATGCGATCCCGTAACTCCCTGTCACCTTTGGGATCAATCATAATCACAGTGTCGCCACGTTGAATAGCCTGCGTTACCATGAGCTCATAAGCCCGGGTTTTCCCAGCGCCAGTCGTACCAAACATAATGGTATGCCCTTCCAGTGACTTGAGGGGAATATTGATCTCATTTTCCTTGCCGAGATTCAGTCCATGTATCCAGGGGCTACCTGGATGCTCCTGGTCATCGCTCATTTTGATACCGGATAGCATGGTGTCAACCGCTCGCTGCGTATGGATAGGCATCCAGTCGAACCCCCAGCCAAACCACATCATTTCAGGCTGGATCAATTTCAATAGCTTGTCGACATCCAGAAACGTCAGCATTTGACCTAACCGGCCACGCCCCACCAAATCCAGGCCTTTTACCGCCGATTGCAAGGTTAGCAAGCCAAAGCAGATCCACGGTATTATCATGGAATGTCCGCCGGGCAGCACAAGGTACGCCGTGAACGTGGTTGCTGTCGCTACAAACCAGGCTGCCGCGATATATAGCTCATAGGGCTGGCGAATGTAGGGGTCGTAATTATTCGCCATCCAACAAATCAGCCTTTACCAGAAAATATTGCGATTGCTTTTCGCCTAAAGAATCCATACCCGTTTCAAGGCCATCCACCAAGACCAATAGATCGGCTGCTTTCAACACGGACACACAATCTCTCAGATTCAGATTAGTATTCCTCAGCCCTTTAGCGATGATCTTGGTAATTCCACCGGGTCTCAATTCCAAAAATTCAATCGGGAGTTTTTTAAGCCTGTTCAACACCATGCCGCTACGCGATTTCAAGTCGTCATGGTTGGGCTGTTCTTTCTGTGTGTTCGTGTTACCAAACAGTTTTGAAATGTCTGAATTACTGTCTGCTTTTGTGGTGCCTGCAGTTGACTTGATTTTGTCTTTCTTTTGGGGTTTTGATGTTCCTGTCAATTCACTCAGTAAAACCGATGTCGCATTACTGTGTTTCTCATCGACTTCGAGTAGGGTTTCACGGGGCGAATTAACTTTACTTGGCTTCTCAGCAGTCTTGAAAGCTTCTGAGGGCTTTGGGGCAGTCTTTGGACTTGATTTTTTTGTATTATCCAGTTCTTCAAAGACTGTCTGCGGCTTCCGAGCGCTCGTCAAGAGTTCTGAAGCGCTTTCAGCCGGTTTCGGATTATCCGTTTTTTTAGAATCTAAATTTCTTAGGACTTCTGGCGACTCCTGATCGGTTGAGAGAAGTTCAGATAGATTTTTATTTTTGGCATTGTTGACCACTTCAGATGAACTTGCGTAAGCGGTCTGTTTATTGTGGTAGTCTGATGCGTAATCATCGTCGTATTGATTGGTTTTTACCGGCTTCGCCTGTTTTCCGAACAGAATATTTATTTCAATCTCTTCGGTTTCCGTTGATGTCAATAATTCTTTAATTTCGTCCTGCCCAGAGTCGCTAAATTTGTCTGGTTTTCCAAACAGGATATCCCTGTCGGTTTCTTTCCTTGGTACCGATGCCGGTTTTTCTGATACTGATGGAGCTGCATCATCACTGTATTCCATGCTCTTTTCGGAGTTTGTATCAGGTTCTTTATTGACCGCCGCCTTTTGGGTCTCCTGATTCGGTTCCTCCTCCTCTTCTTCAAAATGGATTTGCAAGTTTTTATCCAGTGGGCTGTATGCAACCTTTTCAAACAAAATTTCGTGTCGCACCAAGCGAATGGCTGTCACATATTTCATTTCCGGGCTATCGGATTGAGGAATTGCAATATCGAATAAATAGCCTCCACCAATGCCTATGCTTTCGATAATTCCGGCTTCCTGCATGAGTTCTGCCAAAATTTCTTTTGTGTTAGGTACAAACGGGCTTTCTGACTCTTTCAACTCGCGCTGCATATCGCTGGCGGCTAGCGGCCAAACCAGATAGACCCCGTCTTTACCATGCCAACATCGGCCATTTTCTTCGTTGACGACCCAGCGCTTTTTCTCTACCAGATGTCGCATAGCGTCAATCAGCCATGGATCAAGGTGCATCCCTGCTAATGGTTTACCGTAACGCGATGGATCACCCGCTTCGTCACGTTCTATGAGTTTGTATTTCACTGACCGGTTAATCTTAACGAGCGAGTTGTTCAGATCTTCTTGATCGTGCAATGCCGACAGCAGTGTTTTGTAGATGGCTTTTTCACCTTGCGCCAGAATTTCCGCCTGTTCTGTTTTAATGGCTTTGCCGGCCAATGCGTAAATCATCGATCGATCTTCTTTTTCGCTCCATCGAATGTGATAGCTTTTTAGCTTATTCCGCTGCATCCACTGAAAAATCGATTCCATACCTGGATGCCACTCAATCCCGCCCTCTTCGGAATACACAGATATCCGCGAAATTACCAGGATGGACTCGCTAAACAAACCTGTCAGAAAGGCGGCGTGTGTCCATAATGCTTCATTTTCCTTGCGTATTTCCGGGGTCACGCGCGTCAAAATACGACGTTCTGCATAGCGAATACCGAACAATGCGCTTTCCAGACTAAACCGAAAAAGCCCGCCCGGTGTCCGGAAATGGTTTTTTTCGGATGCCGGCAATAGATGAACTATCTCGGCAAGATGACGAATAGGTTCCAATATTGTTATCTCGGCTTTCTTTGCATTATGATTACCAGCCAAGCCTCGGGCCAGGATAATCTGCTGAATCATCTCCTGATTGCTGTTAATGAGCGTTTCGATGGGTGCCGTCGGTATTCCCTTGGGAAAGGGTGGGTATCGATAGACATATTCATCGACCATCACTTGATTTTGTGTGTTGGTATCATTTTTTTTAAGAGCGATCTTACCTTGCCCTTTTTTGCCGAAGGACAGCATGGAGGCGATTTTTTTGATCATACGGGTCAACGTTTCGCAGACTGGTCGATTAAATGCTGAATTCGGCGGCGCATGTAAACCGGATCAATCAGGTTATTAAATACAATATCCACTGTTCCGTTAGTTCCTGCTGAATCGAGATGCAACGTGCCGATACCCAGCAACCTATTTATAATGCTTTGGTGAACACCAATGGTTTTAATGTCGCCAAAGCGGATTTGAATCTGGTCTTGAGCGATGATGCCTTTTTTCAGGACTACACCATCACCATCAAACCAGAGCTTTATTGCGTAGTAGCTGTAGATGAAGCGAAGACCGTATAGCAACAGTAAAAAACCACCTAATCTGAAACCTTCGCCCCATTCAGGTATGGTCTGGATGTTCAGCAAGGCAAAGATCCAGCCCAAAACAGCGTAAGGATTGGCAATCAGTAATATCCCGATCGTAATTTCCGAATAATGCGGAATAAAGCCTCTGAATGCCTGGCGATAAGCGCTATTATTATGATCGTAGGTTTCGACGGGATTTTGTTGTTGCTTCTGCCTGTTTTCCTGGCACCGTCTTGCCGTGAAGCCCAGGTGATTGTCTGACACAACCGTGTATTCATCACCGGTCTCTTTATTCAGAAGATCGCACATAATCATGGCGTCATCGAAACGGGCAAAGGATTTGAGTCGTAAGTTAATGGGGTTGTCTGTTGTCATAAATGGAAACCGCCTTTTGCTTTGTAGAGTCTGATTTTTTTGCTGGACAGAGCAAAGTAATCATCGTTTTTGTTGGTTCTTTTTGATCCTTCATCGTGGCTGATACCCTATCTCGGCCAGACTGGATCGGACTTTTTCTGCAACACGCAACATGCGGTAAGCCTCGTCTTCATCGGCTGCATGATTTCGGAATTCCGAAAACTCAATCCGCTTTAGTTGTGCGTCAAACCCCAGGCTTCTTGATCGGTTAAGTTAACCGTTAAGGACTGTTCATTTGTCGACATGCTTAAATCCCTGTTTAACTAAAAAGATATTTTTTTATGCTGGTGTGACACGAGAATCCGACACTCTAACCATTGTAAAGCGTGATCTGGTCTCTCCTTTGTTGCTCATCTGTACACCGATGACATGAAAGGGCTTGATGTATTGCAGTAATTTCGATTCAATTTTCATTTTGCGCACCAGGTTGTCCCAGTACATCTGATCAACGCCCAGGACAATTTTGGTGGCGACGTTTGAGAAAAAATCTTCTGAAAAATGGGTAGGTGATTGACTGGCGCAAACTAACCCTAAACCAAACTTGCGACCCTCCTTGGCGATGGTATTGAGGATGTTGTTCTGGTCGTCCCTAAAGAACAGGTGAGCCTCGTCAATGATCATGATGTCGCGCAACAAGCCTTCCTCTTGACGACGAACTGGACCTTTTTCCAGTGCAGCAGAGAATAGTTCTTGCAACCTGAATTCGACAAACATACGTTTTTCATCTTCACGCAACGCGGTGATGTCATAACGCCAAACGGGCTTATTGGGATCAAACGGTGGCGGCTGGTTTTTAAAGATGCCGCTCGCTTTCAGGTTGTCGAAGCGCTCGACTACCGATTTCAATACTTCTTTGGATTCATACTTAACGAAGTCTTCCAGCTCTTTGCCGGTTTCAAGGTTTTCAATGTATTCCATGAAGTATTTTTTGGCATCGCTTCGATGTGTCATGGCTTTTTCCATAAGATCGTGATCAAGTGTCGCTCCAGGGATGCTTTGCTGTTTGGAAATACGATAAATTTTGGTGGTGACTTTGTTAAGTTCTTCTAACGCACGACCGGATTTTGTATCGCCGCCAATGATCACTTGCTTAAGTTTCGCGTAGGCATACCGACAGGCATCATCCATGGTAGGGTGTTTTTTTGGATACTTCCTCGTAAAGCCGTCATTTATGACCCATGATTTATGGTCATTGCTAAAGAATCCATTGGCTGCGTACAGATCGGTAATCAGGTGGCGCATAATGGTCTCTTGCCTTGAACCTATTGGCCGACAGCCGTTGATGGTTGCAATGAAATCCTGGACGCGTTTCCTGACGCCGCCAAAATGAGGATCGGGGCTGACAACAAATGGATTTAAGCCGTATTCAGTGGACTCTGAAAATCGAACGGATGAAGCGCCTTTAAGCTCTATATCACCATGCACATCCATGATATGAATGCGTGGTGCCGGCGAGAAACGATGCATTTGCTGTATCACTCGTCTCAGAAAAGTGGTTTTCCCCATGCCCGTTTTCCCCATAATGAGCATGTGAGCGTTGACTAGAGCATCAAAGTCGCAATAGACAGACGATGTTTGATTTTTTGATAAAAGATAGTCGTCTTGACCCAGTTCGAACTTCATTTTTTCTAAACAGTTTAAATAATAAAGTCGCTATTTTAGAGTGGTGATTTTCTCTACGTCGGGGTGAAAGACGCGCAAAAGCGGCCTCTTTTGATCAAACAGCAACCCCTGCCGGGATTATTTGGCCAGAAGCTACAGAGTCGGCATCAGTAAGTAAAAAATCGCGCGATAGTCCATTAAACCAAGCTTTCACAGCACAAAATATCTAAAATCTAAAATTACCGGCGTGAGCCGAGATACGATTCGGAAGTATGCCGGAGGTAAAGCTCCCTCAAAAGAAAGGTCATGAAAAATGATTCAAACAACAACCTGATTGGTCGCTGGCTAAGTTGTTGCCCCCGCGCAATCTTCATTTTTAAATAGAGCATAATGTCTGTTATAATGAACATTAAATCATTTAATGGTTGTTATTTTAAACATGAGAAATCAAAAAAATGTTCGTTTAACACGCAATACCAAAGAAGTGCTAACAACATTAGCGCTTATGATTGATATTGGCCGCAAAAATCAACAGTGGACACAAAACGAACTGGCCGAGCGTTTAGGTGTTTCACGCCATACTGTTCAACATCTTCTCAAAGGTGATCCTGGCATTGCCATTGGCACGGTTCTGGAGGCAGCCGTTTTGACAGGTGTACCGCTCTGGCAACCGGAGAGCGCTAGCCCAGCCAGTTTTTATCATACCGTTGCCGAGAAAGCCGCATTATTACCGTCCAGAGTTCGTAAGTCTAAAGTGATCGTTGATGACAATTTCTAATGATCGCGCTTATGTCTGGATTTGGTTACCGGGGGCTACAGATCCGGTGGTGGCCGGTGTTATTACCGCACAATCTCTTAAGTATGTTTTTACTTATGGTAAGAGCTACCTTAAACGGGAAAATGCCATTCCGATATTTGAGCCGGAACTTCCCTTGGTTCAAGGTACCCAAGTTCCGGTATTCGAGATGGCTTCCTGTTTGCGTGATGGTGCGCCTGATGCCTGGGGACGTAGGGTGATCATCAATAAGCTGACGGGGAAAGCGGGCAAGGAAGCTAATACCATGGCGCTTAATGAATTAACGTTCATGCTGGAATCAGGTTCTGATCGTATTGGCGGACTTGATTTTCAATGTAGTGCATCCGAATATGTTTCACGAGAAACCGGCTTTGCCTCACTGGATGCGTTGACCGAAGCGGCTGATCTAGTGGATCGCGGTATACCGTTGCCTCTGGAACTTTGCAAAGCTATTCAGCATGGAACCAGTATTGGCGGCGCCAGACCCAAAGTATTAATTGATGATCAAAAAAATAACCGCAAATATATTGCAAAATTTTCTGCGTCTAATGACAGCTATAGTGTGGTTAAAGCCGAGTTTATTGCAATGCGTCTGGCTAAGTTGGCAGGGTTAAATGTTGCAAATGTCAGTATGGTTCACAGCATAGGCAAAGATGTTCTTCTCATAGAACGCTTTGATCGGCTTTATAACACTATGGAAAACGCCTGGACACGTCGTCTAATGGTCTCTGCATTGACATTATTGTCGTTAAGCGAATATTTTCCACAATATGCAAGTTATCCTGATTTAGCTGCACTCATCCGAGGTCAGTTTTATCATCCACGTCAAACGCTTCGAGAACTCTATAGCCGGATAACGTTCAATATCCTGGTTGGCAATACTGATGATCACGCGCGTAACCATGCTGCATTTTGGGATGGAAGACAATTTGAATTAACGCCGGCTTTTGATATTTGCCCGCAAGGACGGACTGGGCAAGAAGCCACACAAGCCATGCTTATCACTGAAAATAATCGCTATAGTCAGTTGCGAACCTGTCTTGAGGCGGCTGTTCACTTTAACTTAAGTGCTGCAGAAGCCGCCGACATTATCCGACATCAAATCGCAGTCATCGTGGATCATTGGGATCAAATTTGCGACGAAGCCACGCTATCGGAAATCGATAAACGCCTGTTTATGGGCAATCAATTTCTTAATCCTTATGCCTTTTATAATTTACCCCAACACGCGGTATTATTCCGCAATGGGACATATTGATTGGTATGGAGGAGTTTGTTATAAAGACAAACAAGGATTAGTGGTTGATTATAGAAAACCTGAAGCTATTTTAACCGCCTGTATTTATGAACTGAAGTTTCCCAGTTTTTGTGCTCGTGACGTATATAGGAAAACGAATTAAAGTGGGGTTTGCTATAAATTATGCAAACCCTGCATTAAATCTCTATCCCGCATAGGCAGCGTGATTGGCTTTGTTTAAAAACTGGGAAACTTCAGTTTATGAATCAAAGCCCGCATTTTGTTACAACACCTGCCGCCTCCGGCCTAAAATGCTTGTAATCATAAAATTGCCGGTTAATGTCATCTCCACTTAAAACGTCAGTGCAATCCCTGATACCGCCACCTCTGCTCATTTCGGTAATCTTTTGCTTAAATTCAGCCAGCCGCTTAGCTCCATAGGCATCTGCAACATAAGGATGCAGCGGATTCAAATAGAATTTGACATCAATCCTTTCATCTTTGAACCACTGAGCCAGTTTCCGAAAATCCTCAAACCGACTGTCAAACCACGGTGGCGCTTTAACAGGTTTGGCGTTGACAGGGAACTGTTTGCGCATAAACGCCTCATGATCTTTCTCAATCTCCCGGTCATAGCGTTCCAGGTAATATCGCCCCGTTCCCTCGATGTCGTACCTGACGGACGGCTTGCCGCTAATAGCGGTTACTAACCGGCTAAATCCGTCCGAAAGGCTTGAAGCAAACAAGTAATCAAAAATAACACGTTGCCGACTTTGGTCTCCGGCTTCTGGGTGTAACTGATACGCCAGCCCATAGGATTTAATGTCGGTAAAGGCGATGGGTTCCAACCCGTACACTACGGTTTTAATCGTCACTCCCTCCCGTTTCAATCCTCGCAACGTTGCCAGAATTTCATCGGGCTTGGCAGCTAAAAATGCCAGATTGTAAAAGTGCCTGTCTGGAAAATAGCGATTCACCAAAGCAGGATCCACCAAGCCCATGACCGACGATCCCACGATAAAGGCATCATGCATGGTGTTCAGTGTTTTTCCTGAATCACCGTCTCTGGGCGATTCATCATTAATTTGTCCAATGATCGCTTCGGGTGAGTTCGGTGAAGTTTGTTTGGCCTCATTCAGCAAATACTCAACCTTCAAAAACCGCTCATTGGTTGTCGAGGATGAAAAACGATCACCTATCGAAAATGCGTAATTGAAGATCTGGTATGGATTTACCACCACGTTCCAGACCGGCAATGACCAGGCGACAATGCCACCAGCTACTAATGCCACTTTCCAAAACGAATCAAAACTGCCAATAGATAAAGCTTTCATGGGATCCTGACAACCAGATACTGGTAAAAAATAGTGTGGTGAAAAAGATAAGGTTTTTGAAGTTCGGCTCAAGTTGCTGTGCTATTTTCTGGGCGTTGACATATTCCAGGCAAATCGCCAACAAAATGCCGCCTTGTACAAATTCCATGCCGGTGATTAATGTGGTTTGGGTACAGGTCTGACAAAATCCAGATACGACACTGGGGATGGCAAAACCATTGATCCCTAGCATCCCTTTCCAGATGGAAATAGCTTGTGTGACTGATTCTGCACGGAATACCACCCAGGCCACCGTGACCGACAGGAATGTAATGGCTACAGCCAGCGGCTCGGCCATTCTGACACCGGCTTTCATCCAGAGTCGGTGAATGCCAATGAACAGCCCATGTAAAACGCCCCAAAGCACGAACGTCCATGCGGCGCCATGCCAGAATCCGCCGATGATCATGGTGACGGCGGCGGCCAATAATCCCCTGGCAAAACCGTTGCGATTACCGCCTAATGGAATATATAGATAATCCCGAAGGAATCTGGACAGCGTCATGTGCCAGCGTTTCCAAAAGTCGGCGATGCTGTTTGCCTGGTAAGGGGAATTGAAGTTTTGTGGCAGAATGATGCCAAACATCAGGCTGATGCCGATTGCCATATCCGAATACCCGGAGAAATCGAAATAAACTTGTAAGCCATAGCCTATAGCCGAAACCCAGGATTCAAAAAATTGTAGCACGCTGTTCGCTGCAAATAAGGGATCAACTTTTTCGGCGATGCGGTCGGCAATCACGCTTTTCTTGAACAGGCCGACCGCAAACAGGAACAAGCCTTGCGAAAACTGTCTAGCATCAAAAACAATGCGGCCTCGTAGTTGAGGCATGACATCGGAGTAATGCAGAATCGGACCCGCGATCAAATGCGGGTAGAACGAAATCGAAAACGCAAAGCGACGCAGATTGAAATCGCTGACATAACCTTTGTAACAGTCGACCAGGTAAGCAATCACCTGAAAGGAGAAGAACGATATGCCAAGAGGCAATACTAAGTGCAATAGAGAATTCTGACTGCCGGCCAACGCATTCCAGTTTTCAATGAAGAAATCAGCGTATTTGAAATACCCAAGCAAGCCGATGTTGACTATCAATCCTGCGATCAGAAGCGTTTTCGACTTTGTCTGCGAGATCTTCTGCCCCAGATAGAAATTACCCAGGGCATTCCCTATCAATAGCGGCACATAACGGGTATCCCACCAGCCATAAAAGTAAATGGAACAGATGACAACCAGCCATTGCGCATCTTGCTCGCGTTTCATTCGTTGTAGGACCCACCAAGCAGTTATCGAGAATGGCAGAAAAAAGTAGATGAATTCGGGTGAGTTAAAGAGCATTTTTCTTTAGCCGGATTAATTTTTGAAAAAAAATTATGCCAGCGACACACTACTGTGTCGTGGTGAAAGACGCACTTTTCCAGCCTGTTTTAATTTTATTGCAGCGTGAGTGGGTTACCCGAAGTGAAATTCGGCGTCGAATTTAGGCAATAAAAAATCGCAATGCTTATGATGCCTGGATTTTATGAACATTTTCCACGCATTCCACTTTTGGCTCACATCTATCCGCTTGATCCGACCAGACCAAGCGGGCTTGGCGTTTTGCTTTAGGCGATGGCTTCCAGCCCGTTTTTGGCAACCAGGGAAAGGAGTTTTAAGGATGCACCTTGTGGATGCTTCTCACCGCGCTCCCATTGGCTTACCAAGCCGGTTGTGACATTCAAATGCCGTGCAAAGACGGCTTGACTAGCCCGCTCCCGCTGCCGAAGCGCACGGATTTCTTCCGGTTGCAAGGGCTTGACCGGTGTTAGGCACAGTTCGTCAAATTGTCGCAAGGTGCGCTTGTCCATCACCCCTGCTTCATGCAGGCCTTCGGCGGTTTCATGCACAGATGCCATCAAACGGCTACGGTATTGTTTTTTCATCGCAGATCACCTCTATCAATGTTTTGTTTTCCAACGCACGGCACAGTGCAGCGTCGTCATAGTCAAGCATGACCGCCGCCAATTTCCGCAATGCCACCAGTTCGTCATCGTCTATGTTGGCCTGTTCATTCTTGGCAAAGCCATGAACAAAAAACGCCAATATCCCTATGCGAAATAAGATTAGGGTGCGAAACCCTCCCGACTTGCCGCCACCGATGCGGGCGACACGTTGCTTGATAACACCGCCGCCTAAATCGGCATCCAGTAATCCCCGTTCGGCGTTCCTGATCACCTTGCATAGGCTGGCATCGTCTATTCCTGACTTTTTAGCAAATCGTGTGAAGGCCTTATTTTTGAATATCCGCACGCTGTCCTGCTTGTTCGTTGCTCTATCTTTAGTGTTAAAATATAACACTTAGTGCTATACATTGCAAAAAATTACTCAACTCTAATCCGTCATCTTTGCGGGATCATACTGTTACCCTGATACTGCGATTTCCCTCTGTGAGACGAAATATTGAACCTTCCGGCATTTGCAATTAGTGTGAGCCCATAACAATGGAATGTGAGCCGAAAATAGCGTTAAATGCGAGCACGGCTGCTTTCATACGCGAGCCGTTTACAATGTTCAGTAGATTACGAATCTCCTTAACTCTCTTTCTATTTGTTGCTCTTTAGTTTCTGCACGAAGAGATTTCGCCAACTTATTATCGATAACCTCATGGCGGCATTCGTATCGGGCTCGTAAGTAGCCGTGTTGGCCACTGATCTTGGTTTGCGTCATACGGTTCATCGCACATCTATCTATTTCCGCATTTTCCATCAGGGCAAGACGTTGAGCTTGTGTGCAGCCTGATAATCCGCTCACTACCAGAAATATAAACAACTTGAACATAGCAATTCCCCAAGCTTGAGATCTAAAACCTTAATTTCTCACAGGTCAATGAATATGCAAGGGGTAAAAACGCTGTTTTTGTGATTTATTTTTGGAAAACTTCACAAGTCCTTCCAGGTAATCAGCCTTCAGCAGTATTGAATAAACTATCATCAATATTATTAATTTGATTAATGGATTTCCATCATGTCGTCAAATGCATCGCTGAATGATTTCTGTTTTGCATCGTCTATGATTATCGGCGCATCCTTTTTAATCGCTGAGTTCGGTGTTTCTGATTTATTTTCCGTAACGGTTTTTGTTATTCCGGCTTTTAAAAGATGACCGCCATTTAGTCCTTGCATGGCTAAAGCGCGTAATAATGTCGCTCTGCGTCTTGGTGGGATATCTATTAAGTAGCCATACAGATCAGCGTCTGAATCCGATTCTAGTGTCAGGTTAATTCTGATTCTCTCCATATCAAATTAACTCCCTAATTTTTTAACGCGCTCGTTACCCGCCAAATAAAATCCCTTAACATTTGAGTAGAGACTATCATCTGGCGCTATAATTTCACGGCCATTTAATAACTCCTCAATAATCGGCCTATAGCAGTTTGCGCCACCGCCAACTAAAACGATAACGTCAATATCATCCAATGAACCAACGCTGCTTAAAACCGATTGGATTGCAGTAATAATATAGGCATCCATTTTTTTGATTAAGTGCGCGAAATTATATTCCTTGCCCTGTATTCGAGCCTTAAATCCATTTCGAATACCGGCGTCGACAATATTGACATCTGAAAAGGGCGCCTGGCGATCTTCGCTGATTAAATGCGTTAATTTGTCCAAAACCAGCGACATTCCGCCGGGCGTACTACCGCTCCGTTCGTCCTGAAGTTTTAAGCCTCTACACACCAACCAATCAACCGTGTAATAACCAACATCAATGGTCAGGCTTTTTAAATCGGTAAGATTATCGATCTGATTGGCGCTCATAAAATAATTGATAAACCCACCAATTGGTTGAGGAATAATCCACGCGTCTTTAATATAAATCCGCTTGCCATCGGGATAGACGTGCTCACCTTTTAGGCGTTCCGCCATTTTATTTTTGTGCTGGGCAAAAAAATTCACGGGTAATCCTGAAACCATTAAATCGATTTTTGATTCACCCATGTACGCCAGCGCCCCCCGAAACAAGGCGAGGTGTTGCGGGGTATCAATGTAGCTGTTAAGTAAGGTTCTGCCTCGATCATCACGGGCAGAGAGGGTGTCAATACTGTCTCGCCCCACCAGATACCGGCTGCCATCACTCTCCACTTCGACTAAGTCCCGTCGAATCATCACCCCGGCGCCCCGATCCAGCCCCGTAAATAATGACGCAATTGAGGGGAAGTGGCTGTATTTGAGCTTAGCGTCGCCCTCTCCGTAGCAAAATTTCGTGTTTCCATAACCTACATCTATCGAACGAATGATCATAATTTAGCTCCTGTTATTATCTGTTAAATGTTTTTACGACCTCCAAGAGGTTTTTAAAGCGTCCGATAACACCTCAGGCTTCTTGGAGGTCGTGGTCATTCTTTGTAATTATCCGGTCACGACTGCTAAAGCGTTGTAAAGCAGCCCGAGAACGCACCCGAACTTCTCAGAAGTTCTGGCATATTCCGTCACGAAAAAGCCTGGAACTTCTTGCGACACCTGAGATGTTTTTATGACTTCTGTTCGCTTCTTAGGGCACCCGAGAACATCTTGACAGCATTTTTTTACTTTTGTCGGGGTGAAAGACGGCCAAAAAATGACTCTTTTAATTTTATTTTTAGAGCGCTTGACTCTTTCAGTTGGGTTCTGTCAAAATCACCGGCAATTAATGGGAATGTTGCATGATGCTCTACACCCGAAAGGCCGGTATGACGTCGGGATAGAAAAGGTCTCTTACCTGGATTGCTCGCTCGCGAGTGGGACGGAACTCCCAGGCCATTGTATATATTGATATTTTTACGGCCAGTTTTGGCTAATTTGTTTTAATAGCTCAATTCTGATCGTCCGCGATCGGTCGAGTTCCGTTGCGCCCTGTGCGCTATAGCCGCTTCTGCGGTGTTTATTTGGACCCGAGATGTCCGGATATCCTCGTGCTCTATGCACACCCTCGTGATCGACCAATGTCTTATCCGATTTTCGCTAATTTCTTGGCGTTCCAAACTAGCACGCGAATTACTCCGGTTTTTCCTACCCGGTGGCACTTTTGCCAATCACGCTGTTTTTTAATCCCAAAATGTCAACTCTTGCCCACAGGACAGGCGCAAAACATTTTTTACCCCCAGTCCAACTTTTCAGACAGAATTATTGTGTATCCCCTGTCTTGGTCTATCGCCCCGTATCTGCGGCGGGCGTCCCCTTATTCGGTTTTTTTTAACGCCCCTTAAACAGAGACGTTTTAAGAATCGATTCATTACAGCTTCATAATCAAAGACCTACGCTGCCTACTTTCGGGGCAAAAGTTGTCTTTTTCAGGAAATTCTCTTTGGAATCCGGCAAAACCGTCGTCGCTGTAGGACGATCGGCATGCTTGACACACACCGGATAGACGAGGAAACCCATAAATCTCGCATCGCGCAGCGAGTACGAAAATGCGCATTGATCCATCCTTTTACACATGTCCGCCGGGAATTTGTCCCGTGCAACTTCGCTCACCGTCGCGAGAACTGTGTCCGTGTAAAAAGAGGGATTTTGAGCCAGGGCTTTCCTGCTCGCGACCCATAAATTTAGGACAATCCCCGGCTCCACCTCAAAACCGTCTAAACAAAACGTTTTTGGAGTGGAGCTGAAATTTAACCGGGAAACCGGAAGGAACAACCATGCCAAGAATAAACGCCTATGACCTTATATAGCGATGGCCTATGAGCCGCAATTACGGGATCGGTTCCAGAGACATGGCGGCCGCAGGAATGATGATCGTCGCCAGGAAGTTTCACGGTGGTTATCAGTCCAAGTACGACATCGGTCAGCGCTGGGGCTATTTTTCAAAATGGGCGGCAGAACAAGGTGTGAAAAAAATGGAGAACGTCACGCCCGAGATTGTCATCGAGTACGGGCAACAACTTCAGCGTGAACTGGATGCCGGCGAACGTAAAAGTTCTTCGGCTCCCAAAAACTACGTTTCTGCGGTGAACACCGTGCTTAAACTCGTGATTGGGGATGCGTGGAAAACCGTTCGTCCAGGCAAAGATTGTGGGATTCAAAAACGCGTGTACATTCCCGTTGAAAGCAAGGCGATGACTGAGGCAACGCACCAAACCGCTCAGCGTATAGTGGGCGATCGGATATCCTGCCTGCTCGGGCTGCAACGTGCATTTGGCCTGCGTTTTAAAGAATCATGCCTGCTGAACCCGAAGCTGGCGCTAAAAGAGGCAGTGAAACAGGGTCGTATAACACTGAAGGCTGGCACAAAAGGAGGCAAGCGCAGGCGTGTCCCCTGTCGTCCGGGTGGAATTACGGCTCTGGAAAATGCTGTTTCCATTCAGAATGGGAGATCCATGATCCCTAAAAACAGGCTTTACGGGGATTTCCGACGAGAATGCTATGAGCAGGCCAAAATCGCCGGCATATCATTCCATCCGGAACGCCACGCCTACGCCCAGGAAAGATATACGGAAATTACCAGTGCCCCTTCACCAGTCGATGCAGGATGGTCGAGAAAAGAGCGGATTCTGCATCTGTCTATTTATCTGAAGGTTAGCGAGGAAGATGCCAAAATAATCGACCATGATGCCCGTCTGCAAATATCAATTGAACTCGGTCACCATCGCACAGGAGTTACCAATGCTTACCTTGGCTAAAAAATCGGAAAACTATTTTAGGGATTATGTGCGCGGCGGCGGCAAGGAAAACCGTAAAAAACAGGTTTCGAGGATTGTTGAATTTCTTGATTGGGTCGAGTCGACCGAGAAAGTCATTTCGCTGCACAGCCTAGGTAAACGCCACGTTATTGGTTTCTGGAAAGCCCACCGGCATTTTTCTGAAGAAACTGCGTACAAATACTGGCTGGGTATTGCTAAGTTATGGCAATGGATTGGCAAGCACGAAGAACCTCTCGCGCCGCATAAAAGCCTAACTTTCCAAAAATCTGTTTTGAAGGACACGGTTTTTACGGAAATCTCGACTGCAATCAAAGCAGCCCGCGCATCTCGCAATTTAACCATCCAACAGCTTGCAAATGTGTCGGGATGCGAACCACTGCTCATAGCTGATATTGAAGCGGGCAAAACCAATATCCTGCTCTCGGATATTCTGCGTCTGTTTGAGATTTTGAAAATTAAATTTTCCTTCTCGACACCGAATTTCACTTCGGGTAACTCACCTCACGCCGCAATAAAACCAAAATAGGCCGAAAAACCGCATCTTTCACTACAGCGTAATCATTTTCGGGCGAGCATAATTTTTTTCGAAAAAAGCCTAAAAAAACAGACTTTCTGCCTCTTGCATATTGGGCGAATTCAACTCATAAATGCAACACCTAGCAACACTCGGTATTAAGTAAAGCCATTTCACAAAATACTTCCTATGGTGTTTTGTAGTTTAATTTTATTTACTATCCAACTTGGCTTTGGCTGCCATTGTTTCAGTCTTGATCTTTTCTATCGCTGTCCGCAATCGGCTTTGTTCCTCATTCGCCACCTTGGCGATGAGTGCATTGTCTGCATTGTCTTCATTAATCAGACAGGTATTATAGGCATTAGCTTTTTGTTGCCATTCGTTGATCGCCTTGACACTTTGGTTATAGGCGTCAACGCTGCTCTGCTCAATAACCGGAACCACGGGTTCAGTTCCACAACCACTCGGCGACCAAGTCCCGTTAGTGATAATCCCGGCCGTACCGACAGAAACGGTGGCGACCATGATTACCGCTGTAAAAAAAATTCTTTGTATCATTTTCAACTCCTCTTATATTTCAGATTTTCAAATAGTTCGGACAGCTATTAGTCATGCGACGAGCAAGCATTCATTGCATAACATAACCTCACGCTTTCTCTAAAATGGCATAACAAACCGGCGTCAACACTAGACTGGCGGACAAACCGAACAATAATCCGGCGGATAAAGACAAGGCCATCGGAATCAAAAACTGAGCCTGCGCACTGGTTTCCAGCAGAAGCGGCAAGACGCCGGCAAAAGACGTCAAAAATGCCAGCAGAATCGGGCGGAAACGGGAGCGGCAAGCTTCCAGGATTAGATTTGAGACGGGCAGTTGTTCATAGGACGATATCTCGCCGCCTGCTTCATCCGTCCGGCGTTTCTGAATAAAATCCAGCAACACCAAGCTGTCGTTAACCACAACCCCGCTGGCGGCGGCCATTCCTACCAGGGATTCCATGGATAATGGAAGGCCCATCAACCAATGGGCCAAAACGCCTCCGCACCAGGCAACCGGAGCTGCCAGTAAAAACACAAACGGGATGATATAGGAACGGAAAGGGACAGCAATCAAGGCATAGATGATAACGAGAGCAATCAGGAAATTGCGCGCCAAAGATGATATTGCCTCATTCCGTTCCCGGCGTTCTTGGCCGAATTCCACATGCAATTGAGGAAAACGTTTCGACAGAGCAGGCAGGGAATTGCTTTCCAGATCGGTATAGACGGCATTCACATCAGTCATTTGCGAATCAGCCCGTGCCTGCACTTTCAGTACGGAACGGCGATCATGCCTATCGATACGGGCATGACCCGGTACAAAATGCACCTCGGCCAACGCGCCGAGCGGCGCGTGGGCGCCCGATGGCAACTTGATAGGCATGGCTTGCAGGGCATCCGGAGAACGTCGCTCCGCCAAAGGCAAACGCGCCATGATCTTGACTTCCTCGCGCCCGCGCACGAAACGTTGAATCTCCTCGCCGTAATAGGCGCCACGAACCTGTTCGGCAAGGTCTTTGAGCGTCAGGTGAAGTCGTTCGCCCTCGGGTTTCAGGCGTACCCGCAGTTCCGGTTTGCCGGGACTCGAAGAGTCCGTGACATCATAAACACCAGGATAAGCAGCAAGCCGCTGTTTTAACGTCTCTGCGGCCTGGTCGAGCCGGGACGAATCGGTATCGCTCAGATCAATTTCAATATCGTAGGGCAAATCCCCCTGTTTATAGCTAAAATCAATCTTGGCTCGCCCGATATCGCCTATTTTTTTCCGCCACACCTGAACGAAATCATCCATTTTCAGATGTTGTCGAGCATGAGGAGCTATTTCCACCCAGAGACCGGTCCACTCCGGGTGAATCGAGGTTTCCAAATTTTTCACGACGCTCGGGCTACCGGGTGGTTGTTCCCGATCCAGCGTGTCGCGCAGTTCGAACAAAGCCCGTTCGGCACGCGTCGCCAGGGTACACATTTCGCTATAGGGTAAACCGGGCGGCAGAGTCAAAAGGGCCGAAACGCTATCCAGCGTCGCATCGGCTTCCAGGGATAACCGGATGTATCCTCCCGCAACCAACGCTCCAGAAAGCATCAAAAGCGTTACGAATCCGGATAATACGAGATAACGCCAGTGTAATGCCCATTCAAGAAACGGCTGGTAAAGGTAAGCGACGAAACGCTTCAGTCCGTGGTTTACCGCATTACGCAACCGCTCCAAATAACCAGGATCAGTTCGTGCGCCCGGTACAATTGCCAAATGAGCCGGCAAAATCAGCAACGCTTCGACTAAGGATAACGCCAGCACCAAAACCATTACCAAACAAATCGGCTGCATCATTCGTCCCGCCCAGCCGGGAAGAAACAGCCCCGGCAAGAAGGCGACCACTGTCGTCAGTACAGCCAGAATTACGGGCAGCGCCATTTCGTGTACGCCGCGAATAACGACATCAAAGTCTTTTACCGGAAAGTTTCTTAAGGTGGGGGCGGCGCTCTCAAGTTTCGTTTCTTCAGCCTGCAGACTGTGAATATTGTCCCCTATAACGATAGCATCGTCGACCAATATCCCCGTGGCCAGCAGAAAACCGAACAGGGACAGCATATTCAGCGAAATATCAAGAAGTGTCATCAACCACAGTGCGCCCAGCACTGAAGTGAGCACACCTAGCGCCGCCCAGACCGCAACACGCGTTGGCAAAAAAACGATTAACACGGCAAAGACCGATAAGAATCCGGACAGTCCGTTTTGCACCAAGGTGTCAAGCCGTTGAGCAAAAGACACCGAAGCATCCCAGGAAGTGGTAAGCTGCAACCCCTCCGGCAACCTCGTAGACCGGTCGGCAACATAAGCTTTCACGCGCTCGGCCACTGCAACCGTGTTATGGCGTGCATAAACTTCGATGCCATAGCCCGGTTGCCCCTGAAAACGCGCTTCCGCCCAATGTTCGGCCAGACCGTCGGTTACAGTCGCCACCTCGCCGAGGCGAAGCTGCTGACCGTCCTGAGTGACTATCAACGGTAAACGAGCGAGCACTTCGCCATTTTCTATTTTGCCATCGGTTCGCAGCAGTAATTCACCGGCAGGTGATTTGAGGACGCCGCCGGGAAGGTCCACGGCTGATCGACTCACCGCTTCAGCCACTTCCTGAAGCGAAAGCTGCAATTGCCGCAAACGGGCGCTTGGAATTTGCGCCGACACTTCATAAGGTGCTTCTGCGGTAAAATCGCCGAGCCTAATCACGCCCGGAATGCGCAGTAAATCGTCTCGAATCCCTTCCCCTAAACGTTTCAGGGTTAGCTCGTCAGCGGGACCGAAAAGGATAACATTGATGACAAAACTGCCCGAGTTCAGCTCTTTCACCTCAATTCGATCCACTGCTTTGGGTAATTGGGAAATCGTCAAGGTACGCATACGGATAGCCGACAACAGGCTTTGCAGATCGTACCCTTCTTGAATGCCGGTACGTACCGTACATTTTCCCTCGGTGCTTTCGCTGGTTAGATTCTTGATCCCAGGCAAATCGAATACGGCGCGCTCCAACTGGATACACACGGATTTCTCGACTTCGCCAGATCCCGCCCCCGGATAGGGTGCGGTGATCTCGATACTATCCGATACCAAGGACGGCAAGACATCTTTATCGATACGCCACAGGCTGACAATACCGCTAAACCAGATCAGCACCATCAACAAATTGGCCGCCACCGGATTAGAGGCGAACCAGGCTAGCAGACCGGTAGATTGAAGTTTTTGAGACGAATTCATTGACTATCCGCCTTTGGACTTTCACTCTTTGAATTCTCATCAATCCTGACTGTCATGCCTTCCACCGGCATCTGAAGGCCTGATGTCACAAGTCGGTCACCTGTGTTCAGCCCTTTTTTTACCAGAATTCGATCCGGCTCGTTTCGCAACACATCAAGGCGACGAATGTGCAGTTTTTGTCCGGCGTCAATTAGTAGCACTTCCTGACTGGCATTCATTGCAGATTGCGGCAACACAAACAAGCCGTGCATTGCCTTGCCTTCTATTTCAGCTTGTACAAACAATTTGGAGAGTAGCGGCGGACGATTATCTTTTTCCTGGTACGGTTCCTGAACTTCGGCAACCGCATAGAGTACCCCGGTGCTTTCATCCAAGCTGCCTTCGGTGCGCACAATGCGACCTTCCCAGGTTTGCATCTTGCCTGCGAATTCAGTGGTCAGTATGACTTTGGGGCCGCGTTCCCAAGCCTGTCCTGAGCTTTGTCGAAGGGCTGGAGCTTGGGAATGCGATAAGCTGTTGCTTCCCCCTAATGGTAAATCGAGAAAGCCAAGCTGGTCAGTGGACAGTGGCAATCTGATTTCAGCAACATCGGTGGAATAAATCCGGGCGAGTTTGTCTCCCGGTTGGATAAATTGACCCAGGCCGATATTTTTGGCCTGTAAGCGCCCGGCGAAGGGTGCATGCAGTTCACACCGACTGCGTTTAATCCGGGTTAGCGTTAAATTGGCTTCCGCGGCTTTAAGTTTGGCGCGAGCTTCGGCCAGTTGCGGCTCGCGCATGGCTAGAGCCGAGGGCGCCCCATCACCCAACGCTTGCCATTCATTGCGAGCCTGATCGGCTTGCGCTTCTTCCATCGCCAGTTGGCGTTTGGCTTCGGCAATTTGTGCCTGTGCCTGGACAATCGCATAGTCATAATCGCGCGGATCGATGGCCACTAATAAATCGTCATGGTCAAAAAATCCGCCTGCGACAAAACCCGGATGCAGGCGGATGACCTTGCCCGCCACCTCCGGGATCAAATCAATTTCATGCTGCGGCGTGACGATGCCCTGGGAATGAACGGTGAGCCTGAGTGTTTGCGGTTCAACCTGAATAACGGACACCAGAGGCACTTCAGTCTTCGGGGCTTGCGTGACTATCCGTGGACGCAAAGCCATAATAGCCCATGCAGCGCCGATGCTCATCAGCAACAGGATGGCAGGCAAGATGATTTGCAGCCGGTTTTTTTTCAGCATTAAACACCACCGCCCAAGGCCAGATAAAGGTCAATACGATTACTAAGCAATTGCCGCTTAACCAAAAGATACTCGCTTTGAGCATTCAAGGTGCTGCGGTAGCTGTCCAACAGAGTGAGAATTTCGATTAGACCCTGACGGTACGAATACACCGCGAGTTTACGGCTGGCACGGGTTTGCTCCACAGCCTCCTTGAGCGCCTGTTCCTGCGCCCTCAGCCAAAATTCTGCGGCCAGTGTTTGTTCCACTTCGCGAAAGGCGTTCAGCGCGGCGCTTCGATAATTGTTAAGCGCCTCTACGGTACGCGCCTCGTTCAGGCGTATTTCGCCCTTGAGCCGTCCTCCGGTGAAAATGGGCTGTACCAGACCTGCGGCCACATTCCAGGCGAGGGCGCGAGGGTCAACCAAATCTGCCAAGTCCGAGCTACTGGTACCACCTCGGGCAGTGAGGGTAATTCTTGGTAATAACGCTTTTTTCGCGCTTTCAACTCGGGAATCTAGCGCTCGCAGTCTCGTAAAAGCAGCAATCAGATCCGGTCGGCGTTCCAGTAATTCTGACGGCAATCCTGCGGATAGCACGGCTGGCGGCACGGGTAAATCGGCAGAGACTCGATTAATCACGTTGCTACTAGCAGCCGGATAACGCCCCAGCAAAACTTCCAGCCTGCGCGTAACGATTTGCACCTGATTTCGGGCCTGAGCAAGTTGCGCTTCGGCATTTGCCAAATCGGTCAGCACCAAACGCAAATCCAGACCGCGAGTCAAGCCCCTTGCAAATCGGCCGCGCACTAATTCAACAATGGTACGGCGATCCTTGACCGATTGCTCGACAACTTCAACCTGAAGACTTGCCTCGATCAGCTCAAAATAGCTTTGCGCGGTACGGGCTGCCAAAGACAGTCGAGCGCCCTGAAAGTCGGCGGATACGGCTGCTGCTTCCTGTCGAACCGCCTGTTGGGACGCTTTAATTCGGCCCCAGAGATCAACTTCCCAACTCATAGAGAACAGCGCTTCGAATGCACTAAACCGGCTGGATTCCAAACCAACGTCACGGACCTGGGCATTCTGGTACCCCGGCGTAAAAGATAACTGCGGCAAACGGCCTGCGCCCTCAATACCAACCTGTTCGCGTGCCGCATCCACTCGCGCTGCGGCAGCTTTCAGATTGAAATTATTGTTTAGCGCATCGTGAACCAGCGTGGTCAGGACAGGATCAGCAAAAGCGTTTACCCACTCATCCATGATGTGAGCTGTTGAAGGCTTGGCAGCCGTCCAGTGGCTAGGTATAACGCCACTTGTATTAGCTGCATTTCGTTCCGGCGTGGTGGTGCAACTGGTCGCGATCAATATCACCGTACAACATAGCGTGCGTAGGGTTGCTAACTCATCAGTAATTCTCATTTTGAAATTTTAACCACGAAGATCACGAAGGCCACGAAGAAAAGACGCCCAAAAAACTTCGTGTTCTTCGTGCTCTCTGTGGTTTATATCGTTCCCACGGTCTCCGCATGGATATTCACACAAGTGCCTGCTCCTTCTTCCTTCTTCAGGAAGAAGGCGGGGATGAGGGGGATATAAATAGTTGATTTTATTCTCCTCTCCCCAGCCCTCTCCAATAGGAGAGGGAGCAAGATTGATTTTCAACTCATTGTATTTAATGTATAAAAAAATTGTGTAGATACCTATGCGATCTCCGCGGGAATGCAGCCCGCTAGGCTTCTGTGGCTCGTCATCACCAATACAGTCCATTAATCGCAACACATGAGCCCCCTGACGTCGGCACATCTGGTGTAGGGCCGAATTTATTCGGCCATGTCGCATCGAAAGAGTGAATGATTTCGCACCTACAGTGCTTAGGTCAGCAGTGTTATAAATCCGGGCGGGCAAACTATTGCTCCACCGTCACAAAAGCTATTTTCGCAATCCCCGCATGCTGAACAGTCGCCATCACCTCAGCTACCTTGGCATAAACCACAGCTTGATCGGCATATAAATGCAAAGCTGCTTCCGGGTTTTGCGCAAGTTCATCCTTCAAAGCCGTTTCTAATTCAGTGAGATCGGCAAGGGGCAATTTATTGAGGGTAATCATCCCTTGCTCGTCGATACCCAACTGCAACGGCTGCTCTTTCACATCCGCTGTGGTCTCGGCGGTTTTGGGCAGGGTCACATGCACGGATTGCGTCAATAACGGTGCGGTCACCAATAGAATAATCACCAATACCAACATCACATCGACCAGCGGGGTGACGTTGATTTCACTCATAGCTTCTTGCGTTTCTGATTGCGGTTTAAAGGCCATGATTATTCCTTACTCGGGCTATCGGATGTGAAAGCGATATGCATAAAGCTGACGACAAAGTTTTCCAAACCGGAGCGCTGTTGTTTGACCAGGCGCAAGAAAAAGTTATAAGCCAACACCGCCGGTACGGCGACGGCAATACCGATGGCCGTGGCGACCAGGGCGTCACCGATAGGGCCGGCGACCACATCCAGGCTGGTCGAACCGCTTTCGGTAATTTCATGCATCGCGTGCATGATGCCTAACACGGTGCCGAACAGGCCGACAAACGGTGCGGTACTACCGATGCTGGCAAGCATGGTCAGGCCGCTTTCCATGGCCCGCAGTTCTTTCTGCATGTGCATGAGTAAAGTTTGTTCCAATATCTCAGCCGGAGCGCCGCGATATTTAAGGTGCTGACCTGCTGACTGTTGGCGTCCGTCCAACCAGGCATAACCTTTGCTTGCAAGCCGTGCTTGGGGGCCGCGGGATACATGGGCAGGCAGGGTTTTAGCAGCCGCCAGATCAGGCACATCCCAAAACCGGTTGTAAAAGCGGCGGTTGTAATAACTGTCTTTGCTGAATTCCCAGATTTTGAACAGAATCACCGTCCAGGTCAGCACTGAAAAAGCCAGCAAGGTGTACAAAGTCAGCAATTCTCATTTTAAAACCCTACCCGGAGTCAGGAATTGTGCCGTTGAGTCCTTTCAGCATAAACCGCATCAAATGATCCCAGTCATCGAATGGAAGATACTGCATTAAAGCGCGAAGATGTTCAAAAAAAGTCCGC
>NZ_JAUSCC010000079.1 GCF_030651745.1 Methylophaga sp. | reverse complement strand
GTTTGATCGAAGTCCAGAGAATCCAGAGCCATTTGGATAAGTGCTTTTGCCATGCTGACATGCTCCTAATAATTGATTTAATTTGTAGTTTTACGTTGAAAATACGCTCGCAGACTATAAAGCACTATGTTCATTTCTGTCAATTTTTCCGGTTTTTTAACGATTTTCGCGTTCATTCATTACTGGACAGCCTATTTTGTTATGTGCGAGTCTTCTGCCACACTCACGTAACTTAAAATTATTTAATAAACGGGTAATCATGCTGACAATCAATAACCTGGGTGGCTTCATCATCGATATGGATGGTGTGTTGTGGCACGGTAATAAACCGCTGCCAGGACTGACAGAATTTTTTTCGATTCTGCGCACGGTCAATATTCCATTTATTCTTGCGACAAATAATGCCAGCCTCACGCAGCAACAATACATTAGGAAACTCGCCGATATGGGCGTAGCGGTTGACGCTAAGGAGATTCTGACATCCAGCATGGCAACTGCGCGATATCTTAAAGATACATTACCGGCAGCTAAACGACGCGTTTTTGTTATCGGGGAGTCTGGTCTTATCGAGCCGCTTCAGCAGCAGGGGTTTGAAATAACATCAACTTATTATCCGATCGATCCTCAGGCCAATGACGATAACATCTGGGCAGATCTGGTGGTTTCAGGACTGGACAGAAAACTGAGTTGGGATAAGTTAGCCACCGCAACATTGAATATTCGTGCGGGAGCTGAATTTTATGCAACCAATGCGGACACTACCTTACCGACAGAGCTTGGTGAGGTGATGGGAAATGGAGGTGTATTAGCGGCGCTTACCGCAGCAACTGGTGTAGAGCCAATTGTGATCGGCAAGCCCGAGCCTATTTTGTATCAACAGGCTTTTGAAGTTCTAGGTACTGATAAACACAATACTATTGCTATAGGCGACAGGCTGGATACCGATATTCTGGGCGCGGTTAATGCCGGTATGCGCAGTATGATGGTATTAACAGGTGTGTCGTCAGAGGCTGATCTGGCAGAAATTGACTATCGACCCGATTGGATTTTCCAGGATATTCAGGAAATCACCACATTATTAAAACAGCTCTGAAAAAGGGAGTGAGAGAATGAAAAAAATAATTAATCACGTTGATAATTTACTTGATGAAAGTCTCCATGGTTTTGCCAAAGCGCATCAGGATATTGTTTCCCTGCATCAACACCCTACTTTTATTCGTCGTTTGGCGATATCGGAAAAACCGAAAGTCGCCTTGATCTCAGGTGGAGGTGCAGGACATGAACCGCTTCATAGCGGGTTTGTTGGCAAAGGTATGTTGGATGCCGCTTGTCCTGGACAGATTTTTACCTCACCAACGCCAGATCAAATGCTGGCTGCAGCAGAGTCAGTGGAAAACGGTGCAGGGGTTTTATTTATCGTCAAAAATTATGCTGGTGATGTCATGAACTTTGAGATTGCTGCTGAAATGCTCGAATGTGAGCATGAAACCGTACTTGTTAAAGATGATGTGTCATTACCTGAAACCCATAGCACGGGCCGCCGAGGTGTTGCCGGTACGCTGATTGTTGAAAAAATGGTGGGAGCCGCGGCCGAGCAAGGTAAAAAGTTAACTGAATGTAAAGCATTAGGCGACCGGGTGGCCAAAAATACGGCCTCTATGGGATTTGCATTAAGCAGTTGCACAGTACCCGCCGCTGGCCGTCCGACATTTGAAATCGGTGATGATGAGATCGAAATGGGGGTAGGTATTCACGGTGAAAGAGGCCGTGAACCGATGACCATGGCTTCAGCCGAAGAGTTGGTCCAGCATGTTACTGCTGCCATTGATAAAGAATTGGATCCGCAACCAGGTCAACAGGTTTTGCTGCATGTAAATGGTTTTGGTGCTACGCCTTTAATGGAGCTTTATCTGGTCTACGATTTAGCTGCTAAATTTTGGCAAGGCAAAGGTGTAGAAATCAAACGCTCGTTGGTCGGTAACTTCACAACTTCTCTGGATATGGCAGGCTGCTCTGTTACTTTAACCTTGCTGGATGACGAGATGCTGAAATTATGGGATGCACCCGTGCATAGCGCAGCACTTCGTTGGGGAAGTTAACTTTTACTCAGTTCATCGGCGATAACACATAAAATTAATTGACTAGTGCGGGCACCGGCATCAATGTGCCCTAGGGCGCGTTCACCTAAAAATGAGGCACGTCCCTTGGTTGCTAGCATTTCTTTGGTTGACTGCATTCCTTCAATTGCCGTGGTTTTGAGGTTTTCTAATACGACGGATTTGTCTTGCGACGCTAAAACGGCGGTTTGTAAACTGTTCATTACTGGAATCAGGGTATCGAGCATGGTTTTTTCACCGATGTCAGATTTTCCCCTGGCTTTTATGGATTCAACACCAGCCGTATAGATAGCGGTGACACCGGCAAGATCCAATTGATGATCTTTGGCTGTTTTACCCATGCTGACAAACATGGAGCCAAGTAATGAACCAGAGGCACCACCCATGGTTGACATTAGCGTCATGCCAATTTTCATTAGTGCTGCAGACCAATCAAGCTGAATCAACTCATTGTTGAGTTTAGCAACCGCATCTAATCCTCGTAAAAGATTGGTGAGATGATCACCGTCACCTATTGCTCTATCCAGAGCAGAAATTTCTTCTTCGTTGTTGATAAGTTCAGTTTGAATTGCTTGGATTAAATGGGGCAGGATGTGGGTATCAGTCATTGTATCGCCAGTTATTTTGTTATTGAGAACCAAATTACTGAATCAGTATCGACAGGTCAACTGGCAGGGTAACGATAAGAATGCCTTAGAGAAAAAAGCTGTCTCAATACGCGATATTGCATGACCTCTATTTTTGTTTGGGAGGCAATGGATGAATAGGCGGAATAATTTCAGCGTTAAGTAATAAACGACCACAGACGACACCACGAAGAGTAATCATTTGATCGGCAATCATATTTAATCGATTGGCTGGGCCCTGCACCAGAATGACCGATAAAGTATTGGTATGTGTCAAATTGACATTAAGACTACTGATGACTTCATCAATATATTCGAATTGAAGATCATGAAGCCGCTTTTGCAGGCCTGGAATGGAATGGTTATAAACCAGATTAACGGTACCAGTCATTACCGTGTCACCTTGTTGGGCCCGGTGTTCATTGATCTGTAAATTAATCATGTCGCAGATTGCCTGAGACCGACTGTCAAAGCCGCGTTTGCCGACCATTTCGTCCAGCTCTTCCAAGAGGGTTTCTGGCATCGAAATGCTAATACGACAGACTTTTTCCTTACTCATCATTACTCCTGGAGCCTTGGTATCAATTTTGAAGGCTGATTTATTTTAGTTGATACGCTGCTTGGAGAAAACCATCACCCCAGTTTTCTGACTGGGGTGATGTGAATTGAGCCTAAAACAAGTGACTATAGCGTTCGATTTCCCATGCACTTACCACGGTATGATATTCATTCCACTCAGCTTGTTTGTAACGAATAAATTCGTTTCGTAACTCACTTCCCAATACTTGTTCGACAAAAGGATCGGCTGCGAAGGCCTGAATGGCTTCATCCAACGTTCTTGGTAAAAACTGAATACCTAATTTTTCGCGTTCAACTTCGCTTAATTCGTATAAGTTACCTTCTTGAGGTTTGCCCGGATCCAGACCTTCTTTTATACCTTCCAGCCCGGCGGCCAAAGCTAATGCTGCAGCCAGATATGGATTAACAGCACCATCGGCGTTTCGAGATTCACAACGACCACCGCCCATAGGCACTCGAACAGAGTTGGTTCGGTTGTTTGAACCAAAAGAGTTAAAAACTGGGGCCCAGGTGAAATAAGGCATATCGCCCTGACGAACCAGACGTTTGTATGAGTTTACCGTTGGTGCAAACACGGCACATAAAGCAGGACCATGTTTGAGAATACCGGCAATGAACTGGTATCCCAATTTAGTAAGCCCTAAACCATGCTCATCCTCTTCAGGTTTACATTGAAATAAGTTAGTGCCGGTCTCCAAATCATATAACGACATATTAAAGTGAGCCCCAGTACCGGTTTTGTTGGAAAATGGTTTAGGCATAAAGGTCGCTAACAAGTCTTCTTGTTTAGCATATTCTTTTGCCATCATTTTCAAAAAGGTGAAACGGTCACAGCTCGTTACCGCATCAGCATAATTAAAGTCGAATTCAAACTGGCCATTGGCATCTTCATGGTCAAATGAATAGAGCCCCCAGCCGAGATCATCAATACTGGTTGCCATTTTGTCCAACCAGGTGAAATTACTTAAAAATGCTCGAGTGTCATAACAGGGTTTTTTCAACTTATCATCCGGGTCGGGAACCGATAGCGTGCCATCGGCATTTTTCTTAACAAGGTAAACCTCGGCTTCAATGCCAAGGTTCATACCATAACCCAAGGCTTTTGCCTGCTCTAAAACGGATTTGAGCAAAACCCGGGTATTAAGCATATAAGGTTGTTTATACAAGGTATTATCTGCTGGCATCCAAGCTATTTCGGGCTGCCAGGGCATTTGAATAATATGGTCCAGGTCAGGAACGGAGGCTATTTCATCGTCATTTGGTTGTTGGCCTAAACCATCAACGGCATATCCTGTATATAGTTCTGAACCGTGAGCCATATGATGTAAATGTGAGAGTGGAACGACTTTGCCTTTGGGGACACCGTGAATATCGACATAGGTACCCATGCAATATTTCACCCCTTTGCTTTTCAGATCTTGTTGAATTTTTTTGATTTCGTCATCTGATTTGATGTTAATCATGGTTTTACCTTTCTTTGTTAATGGTTTTATACGAGAGACTGGTGATAGCTGTGTTTCAGCGGTGGATGTTCATTAATCGCTTTCATCACCAAATGCGTTAAGTCTTCACACATCCAGGTGAAAAGCATTTCACCATCGGCTTTGGTTGCAGCAGAAGGTTTTCCTGTTACGCCATTCAGGCTTGTACGATTAACCGGGTGGCTGAAAACACAGCCGTCAGTACGATCCGGATCGTCGGCGTCAGCTAATTTATCTTCACGCACGAGTTCGGGATGTAACGCCATCATTAAGGCTGTTTCGGCCTGATTGGCATGCCAGTCTTCAGCATCATCGTGATGAGCTTTTTTTACACGGGCAGAGATTTGTGCGGTGTTTATTAGTCCGATCATCAGGTCGTCATGACGAGCTCGTAGCATTTCCAAAGCACAACGAAGAGGAGCAGCATTGGTGACATGGCCATTAATCAATAGCAGCCGTTTAATTCCTGATGATGCTACCCAGTCACCGATATCAGAAATGACATCAATCAGCGTTTTGGGGTTGAGCGCCATGGTTCCAGGCCATCTTTTTGAATGCCCGATTGAACAGCCATAGGGCTGGGTGGGTAATAAAAAAACAGGTGTATTTTTTGCCACTTCACGGCATAAGGTGTCTGCGATTGCTGAATCCATACCACAGCCCATATGCGGGCCGTGTTGTTCTGTTGCCCCAACAGGAAGCAGAGCTGTGTCGATGCCATTTTTGACAGCATCGGCAACTTCTTCCCAAGTCATTTGATTCAATTCATACATTTAAAAAACACTCCCAACTTCATCATTCACTGGCACCATCCGAATGATATTCAGTTGATCTTCGTCATCGTCCTGATTTGCCGGATGGATAAGGTGTTCTAAATGCCTTTTGGTGGCTAAAAACTCTGCTGTTAAAAAATGATCTGGATGACGAGGCTGGGGAACGGGGACTTCGATAATTTCCTGTACTTCGCCAGGGTTGGATTTCAGTACCAGAATCCGATCAGCCAGATAAATTGCTTCATCCAAATCATGGGTAATAAAAAACACGGTGACATCGATGTTTTTCCAAATTTCCATCAAGTGCGATTGCATTTTGCTGCGAGTTTGCGCATCCAGTGCGCCAAAAGGCTCGTCCATCAACAAGACTTTGGGTTTGTTCGCCAGAGCCCTGGCAATGGCAACCCGTTGTTTCATTCCGCCAGATAATTGATGTGGATAACTGTTCTCAAACCGGGATAAGCCAATTAATTCAATCCACTGCCGAGCTTCTGCTTCAGCGCTTCCTTTGTTATAGCCGGACTCGCGTAAACCAAACATGATGTTTTGTTTGACCGAGAGCCAGGGAAATAAGGTATAGCCTTGGAATACCATGCCGCGTTCTGGTCCGGGTTTATCAACTGGTTTTCCATCCAGTTTGACTTCACCTTCGGAAGCTTGCTCCAGACCCGCCAGGATTCGAATCAAGGTTGATTTACCACAGCCTGATGGGCCAATTACACAAACAAATTCACGCTTATGTATTGTCAGGTTGATGTCTTTTAATGCTGTTATCGTGCCGTGTTTGCTGTTGAAATATTTGCTTAACCCTTTCACTTCCATGGTGACAGGACGTTTTTTAATGCGGGCAAAACGATCACGAACGGCTTCTGTCTGCACGCGATAGTCGGGTAATATTAAGTCGCTCACATCGTGCTCCTAATTTGTGTTTTGCCATGGAAAAAAACGTCTGCCCAGCCAGGCCAATAACAGATCAATGGTCAAACCTAAAATGCCGATAATGATGATGGCGGCAAACACATTGTCGAAATTTTTATAACGGGCTTGCTGGGTGATAAACCACGTGATCCCCGAGCTGGTGCCAATTAGTTCCGCCACAATTAAGTATGTCCAAGCCCAGCCCAGCAGAATTCGGGTATCGCGATACAGATCAGGAAGAATGCCGGGTAAAACAATTCGAAACAGCATCGAACGATTACCGGCACCTAACGTTTGCCCTGCTTCAAGCAACGCGGGATCGAGTTTTCTGGTGGTGTTTGCCACGATTAAAACTTGCTGAAAAAACGTACCAATAAAAATAATGGCTATTTTGGGAGCCTGGTAAATCCCCAGTATGGCGACAGCCAAGGCACCGAAAGCCGGAGCCGGTAAATACCGGAAAAACTCAATAAAGGGTTCAAATAAACGGGAAAAAAAGTCATATGTTCCGGCGAGAATCCCAAGTGGAATACCGATAATGGATGAAAGTAAAAAGCCATAAAAGATAACTTGGAGGCTGCTCCACAGACTTTCGTGCAACCAGAGTTCGCTGCTTCTCTTTGGCGGCGTAGTAAACGAAGCGTAAAACGCTTTTACTACCTCATGTGGTGCTGGGAGATAAACAGGATTAGCTGGAATGCCTGCAGGAAGTTCAGTACCTTTTTCTGCTGCATTGATTGATTCTGTTTTAAACAGCGTTTTATCAACCAGCATGTTTTCACGGAAATAACTCACCGATCCTGGCTGGGTGATTTCCACCATAGGATGCCAGATAAAAGGTACATAACTAACAACGCACCACAGTAATATTGGCAAGATAAAACTACAGATAGTCACCGCTTTACGACTACTTGGGTTAAGCGGTTTGTTTACTGAAAAAAGTGACATAGTCAGTACCTTTGCTATTTCCAGACAAAACGATCTGCTGCCAGCTAGCGACCAAAAAAATACCCTTGAGAGAAATCAGGTACCGATGAACAGCGGTACCTGATTACAGATTTACTCGTCTAACAGAAGTGATGGATCGATATAGTTATCAACCGGTTGTTTTTCGGCATAGACGTTATTGTCGACATTAAACTTGTCTGCGATGGCTGTTGAACCATATAAAGAGCCAAATCCATCTGCTTTTTTCATGAAAGCCTGGGCTTCTTGTTTGGTCAGGATTTTGGTGCCATCAATAAAGGCTTCATACTCTGCTGGCTCAATACCTACTCTGGCCGCCATAATGCTGATAGCATCATCACGCGTTTCTGGATCGTTCAAGTAGTCAACCGCCATATACCATGCATCAATTACTTTTTTCCATTCATCTCTATGCGCCGCCAGACTAGAAGGCGATACCGCCAGGACGTCATAGATAAGACCTGGTTCATCAGCACTGGTATAGATTGGTTTTGAATCCGGTACTAATTGCAAAGCTTGTCCTGAGTTAGGCTGCCATGCACCGATAGCATCAACCTGACGAGATGCTAAGACTTGCGGGGTTTCATTGGTGGGGACATTCACCAGATTGACATCACTTTCTGTCATTCCCGCTTTTTCCAGGCCATTCATTAATAGCAAATGAACGACAAAACCCAATTCAACCCCAACTTTTTTACCTTTCAAATCACTAATGGAATTAATGCCTGGAGCGCCAACGATCATGTCATTGCCATTGCTATAGTCATTAATCAGAATCATCACATTTTGAGCACCAGTCGCTCCGGTGACCAATGCATCACCATTTGTCATAGTCACAGCATCTAACTGACCAGCAGCAAAAGCATCCATACTGGCGACATAGTCAAACCATTCAAATTGAACATCAACACCGACCTGCTTAAACATGTTTTTTTCAATCGCAATTTCCCACGCTACCCATCCTGGCCAGTCGCTGTAGCCAATTTTTAAAGGTTGTGCATTGGCACTGCCTGCGAGTAATAAACCAGCAATAAGTGAAATAAAAACGCTTTTTTTCATTTGGGACACCTCATCATTATTACGATTTATAAATATGGTAATACTGGGTAAGCAGTATGTATGCCATGACTGGGGAAAAAGCAAAGCACGAGATTCGCTGGAGGCAATTTACGCTATTGAATGGCAGTAAATGACGATATAGCCTGAGTTACGAAACGGGGTCTTGATGTTGACTATCTTGAATACAATCATCATTGGGACTAGCAGAAGGTTCTGAAGGGCGATAAAAAAATGTAGATATGCACTAAAAAAGCATTTCAATTGACGGAAAAGCCCCAAAAGTGGGCAACAGTGGAGTTCGTTAATTGAGCAGAGCAGGCTAAAAACGGGGGAGATTGTGAATGCTCAACCTAAATCTTAGATCAGTACTTTGGTGGACAAACGCCAACCTGTAATTTCGTTGTGTCTGCGGGACATGTCCATAAATAAGTCTTTAATATCTCAACTTATTTCAGGATGAGTGATGAGGTAGCAACCAAAAAAAAGCCCCAACCCGAAGGTTGAGGCTTTTTAACAGTTTTAGACTAAATCTTGCGATTCAGCATTAAACTTATTACCAGCTAATGAAACCACCGACAGCGATAACATCAACTTTGTCTTTGCCATCACGTAAATGGTATTCAGTTTCCATTTTTGAGTATTCAGCAACCAGTTTCAGGTTAGCTGTTACATCATGGTAAACACCCAGTGTCCACATGCTGTTTTCATCGAAGTCTGCGAAAGTACCGACACTAGTGTTGAGACTGTCACGTTTCAAAGTAGATTCACCGTATGAACCAGCAACAAATGTTTGACCACCGAAACGGTAACCTAACTGTGCATAGTAACCATCACCACGGCGAGCATTGTTGTCGGCTGTGTAAGCACCTAAACCACCTAAACCAGCAACGCCTTGGCCTTTGCTGTCATAGTAAGCAGCAACGGCTTCAAAGCCACCTAATACTAATTGACCACCCAGAGTGAATGCATTTGAACGCTCGTTACTGCCAGCAATTTCAACACTTGAAGTCATACCATCTAACCACAATTTAGTTGAACCACCGTCAAATGCAGTTGCATAGCTCAAAGATGCTTCATAACGTGGATCTTTTTCAGTGACTGTAGCTGGCATGAAAGATGTGTCGTTATCAACGATAGCCGCAGCAAACTGGAAGCCATTCATATCAACAGATGTCCAACGGATTTGTGAACGCCAGTAAGCGTATTCATAACCGTAACCGATACGACCTAGAGAAGTCGCGCCAGTGTTTTGACTACCAGTAGGTGACAAATCGTTTACACCAGCTGTGAAACCAGTCGCACCCACACCAAACAAAGTTTGGTCTAACAGGATGTTGTTAGCAGAGTACAGGCCTAACGCTTTACCCATCAGGATTTGACCGAAACCACCATCAACTGTTGCAAACGCTTCACGTTGCTCCATAGCATTACCATTTTGCAGGTAGCTGCCGTTGTTAGTAGATGGAGAGATAGAAACACGTGCGCCAACAGTCAGGCCGTTGATTTCTGGAGCTTTAACATTGAAGCCCAGGAAAGTAGGTAACAGGCCATTTGCAACTTGAGAGTTGTCTTGACCGCCGCCGTTACTGTTTTGATCAGTGTAGATATAGAATTGGTTGATGTTACCGTCAACGCTGAATTCATATCCGTTTTCGCCGCCAACAACGATTGTCGCGTTAGCTGCGCCGGCTGCTGCAAAGGCTGCTGCGCCGACTAATGAAGCTAGTGTAGTTTTTTTCATGTCTGTTCACCTTATATTTTGTTAACAGATTACTTTAAGTTTCTCTCGTAACCAGAGACGTGCTCGGTTAAGTGTGTATTTTCCACATCTGAGAGCTCATTGCAACACTTTTACAACAAAAAAATGTGAATCAGGTCATTTTGCGACAGATCTGTGTTTTTTTTACAACAGTAACTGGTTTGCCATTAGATATTGCTGTCTTGCAAAAACTAGCCGTGTATATGAGGTATGTATATATATGGAATAGATCGATCAGCTTAACTTTAATGCATCCGCATCCGCATCCCTGCTTTGCTAACCCGGTTCAATATTAACAGGCCCCAGAGTAGCTAAAGAAAAAATGACGAAACAGACAGGAATTTTTTTAAAGTACTTCAACTCTGCCGTAGGCGATACGGCGCATGATAATACATCTTTGTCAGGCTGATTTTCTCAATAAGATTTAGCAACAGGATTTTCCTCGGGAAAGGAGCCGCTTCTGTTCGGGATAAAATTCCTTAGTCTTTGTATTTCATAAAATAATTTAACTTCATTTTGGTGCGGCAATAAGTTTTTTGCTTTGGTTTGGCTTTATTCTGGTGCATAGCAAATCTCCTGTAAGTTTCCAAAAAAAAATTATTATTTTCTTTCAATTGAATTTTCAACGATTTACGATTAACTTGACTATTTGGACAGGTATTTGGCATCGGATGTGCATAGTGTTTGTTAACCGATAATTTATTTCCATCTAATTATCGTAATGATCACGAACCAGTATTTTTTATTCACATGAAGAGACCTAGCGTAATGAAAATTCCGAACATTCTTGTGCTAATGCTTATGTTGGGTGGTGCTTCCGCCTATGCTGCTAATAGTATTGACGAGCCTTTAGCTATTCAGAAAGAAATGGATTCCAGCGGGGCAACAAGCCAAAAGAAAATTGATGAAGTCAGTCAAAAAACAGTCAGTGCGGTGCAGGAGTACCGTAATGAACTGCAACGAGCTGTTAGCCTGGACGTATACAACCAACAGTTGGCCAGACTGGTTGAGTCACAGCGAAATGAAATGGAATCACTCACCAAGCAAATCGGTGAGATCGATAATATCGAACTAGGTGTTCTGCCTTTAATGCTCAAGATGATTTCCACATTAGAGCAGGTGATTTCAGCGGATGTGCCTTTCCTGTTAAAAGAGCGTCAAGCACGGGTTGAGAATCTAAAAGGATTAATTGACCGTGCGGATATCAGTGTTGGGGAAAAATTCCGCCGCATTATGGAAGCCTATGTCATTGAGACTGACTATGGACGGACCATTGAAGCCTACCAGAGTGAATTGTTGATTGGTGGCGAACCGCTCACGGTAGACATGTTGCGTTTTGGTCGGGTTGGATTGTATTACCAAACCCTGGATGGCAACACGACCGGACGGTGGAATGCAAACAAACAAGCTTGGGAAACATTAGGTTCGGACTATAGACGTTCTGTTTTAGATGGGTTGCGAATAGCTAGAAAGCAAGCACCACCCGAAATGCTTAAGTTAGCTGTTGATGCGCCAGGAGAAAAATAGAATGAAACAATTAATGACCAAGTCAGCATTGACATTATTATTTTCATCATTACTGATGGTTTCAGCCCCTACTCATGCTGAAGGAAGCCTGACATTAAAAGAGTTAGTCAGTGAAGTCAAAGCGACTTCTACCAAAGAGTCTGCACACAACAAAGAGCGTGAACAACGGTTCGTAAGTGATTTTAGAGAACAAGCGGCTTTATTGGAGCAGATTAAAGCAGAGGTTGCTGCGAAAGAGAGTCAACGGGATGCCGTCAGGACAGAGTTTGATACCAATGAAGCCTCATTGGGTGAATTGCAGAATCAGTTAGAGCGACGTACCGGTGATTTGGGCGAGTTGTTTGGTGTGTTTCGCCAAGTGACTTCAGACACTCAGTCGATGATTTACGATTCACTTATTACTGCCCAAAAGCCTGAGCGATTAGAGATTGTTTCTACATTAGCTGAGAGCAAAGAAGTCCCAACGATAGATCAGATAGAGTCACTGTGGGGAGTGATGTTAGATGAAATCGTCGGATCAAGTGAAGTGGCCAAATTCGAATCTGACATTATCAAACCAAACGGTGAGCAATATACCGGTGAGGTCGTCCGCGTAGGTAGTTTTAACATGATTACCGGTGGCACCTACCTGCGTTATGAACCTGAAGACGGCAAATTAATTGAGTTTTCTCGCCAGCCTGGCGGGTCTGTCAGAAGCTCTGCCGCAAACCTGAGTTCATCAACAAGTGGTGAGGTTGTCGGTGTGTCACTCGACCCTTCACGCGGCGTGCTTTTAGGTTTGCTGGTGCAATCACCTAACCTTATGGAGCGTGTTGAGCAAGGTAAAGAAGTGGGTTACGCCATTATTGCAGTAGGCGCAATTGGGTTATTCATTGCTCTTTACCGATTCTTAGCGATGGCTCGGGTGAGTTCACGAATCAAGAAGCAACAGAAAAACATGGATCAATTCAATGTCGACAACCCACTGGGTCGCGTATTGAACGCCTTCTATGAAAACCAGACGTTAAGTGCTGATGTTATCTCGCGAAAACTGGATGAGGTTATCTTTAAAGATGCATCAGATTTACGCTCTGGTATTCAAACAATCAAAGTACTGGCAGCAATTGCTCCATTGATGGGGTTATTGGGTACGGTTACCGGCATGATCGGTACTTTCCAGGCCATTACATTATTCGGTACTGGTGATCCCAAGTTAATGGCAGGAGGTATTTCTCAAGCCCTGGTCACGACAGTATTAGGTTTGGTTGCTTCGATTCCATTGTTATTAGCGCATAGCTTATTAACCACTAGAGCAACAGCCTTAACCAAAATATTAGGCGAGCAAGCTGCGGGAATGGTCGCAACGCAAGCTGAAAAATTGGAAAAAGCGAAGAAAGGCTAAGTCATGATTACTGACCTAATGACCCCTTTTCAGGATTTTTTGGATGCAGGCGGCGGTGTTCTCTACTTCATTTTTATATTGATGATTGCACTGTGGTGGGCGATGTTGGACAGGTTTATGTTTTTTACAAAAACCTATCCGGCAAGACGACTTGAAGCATTGGAGTTATGGCGAGAAGTTTCTTTTAAAACCACGTGGTTTGGCGAAAGCAAGCGTAAGCAATTAATTTCAGAGTTGGACTGTGAGTTGTCAAAAAACCTGAAATTAATTCAGGGCATGATCGCCTTATTACCGATGTTGGGGTTGTTAGGGACGGTAACCGGGATGATTCAAGTGTTTGATGTACTTGCCATCACTGGAACCAGTAATCCTAGAACCATGGCTGATGGCGTGAGTGCTGCAACCATTCCAACAATGGCAGGCATGATGGCGGCACTTATCGCCATCCCCATTCATAACCAACTTGAACGTAGATATCAAAGTGAATTAAAAAAAATTCGTGAAGATATGCCATCTGAAATTGATGGTTAACCCACATGTATTCACAACATTCTAGGTGAAATAAATGATAGACAAATATTCGCAAGGTGATGAGGACGCTCAAATCGACATGACGCCGATGCTCGACGTGGTATTCATTATGTTGATCTTCTTTATCGTGACCTCTTCGTTTGTTAGAGAAACCGGTGTTGATGTCAGTCGGCCAAGTGCTGAAACCGCGGTCTCTACCGATTCCGGTAGTGTGCAGATTGGCATCACCTCCAGAAACGAAATCTGGATAGATAAAAGGGTTGTCGATCCAAGAGCCGTTCGAGCCAATATTGAAAAAGCGCTGGCAGAAAATTCTGGTGCGGCAGTGGTGATTGTTGCTGATGAAGGTTCTAACACCGATACCTTGATTAAAGTAATGGACCAAGCTCGGCTTGCTGGAGCCGAAAATATTTCTGTAGCGGCTAAAAGCGGGAATTAGAGATGAAACAGGTATTTCTTGGTGCTAGTGCCGTACTGATTGCCTTCGGCCTGTTTGTCACCATGCAATTTATGATTAGTCCGGATATGTCGCTATTCACGCAGAAAAGCGAGCATGCCTATTTGAACTTTGTTCGAATAAAACCCAACGATCGTATTGCGGAGACGAAGCAAAGAAAGTTACCTGATGAGCCGCCACCTCCGGAACAGCCTCCACAAACGCCGGAAATATCGGTTCAGAGTGTTGCAGCACCTCAATCAACACCTCAGCTTTCGATGAATATGCCGAGTTTATCTATGCCCCTCAATAATACTGGTGGTCCTTATTTAGGTACTCCAGGCCCAAGTTCACCTGGCGTTGGTGGCGATGGTATTGGCACGATGGATAGCAATGTCGGGGTAATGGATTCTGAAGTGGTTCCGCTGGTGCAAGTTCCTGCTAACTATCCTAGAAATGCCAAGCAGGCTGGATTGGAAGGTTATGTGAAACTGGAAGTGGAGATTCGCCCGGATGGTTCTGTTTCAACGGCGAAAGTACTGGAAAGCAAACCACCACGATTATTTGATCAGGCTGCTAAGGATGCAATTATGCGTTGGCAATTCAAACCGAAAATGGTTGATGGCAAAAATGTGTCCCAAAAAGCCACTCAAATCATTGAGTTCAAGCTGAGTAAATAACAGATGAAAATGAAACGTAGCGTCAGACTTATGGTTCTTTTGTCTTGCTTATCTTTTTCAGTGGCAACATTTGCTGAAGGTGACAAGCAGACATCGTTGACCCAATCGACTTACAAGTCGCTGGAGAAAATTCAGAAATTAATTGGTGAAAATAGTAATCAACAAGCTATTACAGAGTTAACAGCGCTGTACGGGAAAATTGAAAAAGATACGATGGATGAAGCCGTAGTCGCTCAAACCTTTGCCTACGCGGAAATGAATCTTTCAAATTATCCCAGAGCGATAACTCATTTCAAAAAAAGTATTGAATTAGGGTTATTACCTGAGTCAACGGATATCAATATCAGATATATGTTGGCCCAATTATATTCTTCTGAAGGCAATTTCAAAGATGCGTTGATTTATGCCGAATCCTGGTACAAATCGTTAAAAGAGGTGAAAGCTTCAGAAGAGATTTTCATGGCTAACCTGTATGTCCAGTCGAAGCAGTTTAAACCAGCTATTCCTTATATTGAAAAGGCCATTGCGAAAGAAGCCAAGCCGAATGAATCATGGTACCAACTTCTGGTTGCCAGTCATTATGAACTCAAACAATACACTCAAGCGGCTACTGTACTTAAAGAAATGATTGGACGCTGGCCGGATAAAAAGACGTATTGGGAACAGCTGGCGAGTATTTATTTAACATTAAATAAAGAAGCGGACGCCTTAGCTATTCTGGATTTGGCCTGGCGCCACGGCATCTTGGAAAAAGAGACATCCGTTAAAACATTAGTTCAATTCGCCATTAGTTTTGGTATTCCCGACCGTGGTGCACGGATTTTGGAAAGAGCGATTAAAGAAGAAAAAGTCGCCTCGAACGAGCAAACCCTGGAAGTGTTGTGCTCGGCCTGGAGTTTAGCGAAAGAGTTTGATAAGGCCATCGCAAGTTATCAGCAGTTAGTCGCCATTAGCCGTGATGGTAAACCCATGGTCAGGCTCGCTCATCTTTATATCGAAAAAGAAGATTGGGGAAATGCTCAGTCGACACTGCAAAAAGCCATTGATGTGGGCTTGGATGATAAATCGGATGCCTATCTCTTGCTGGGAATTGCTTATGTTAAAGATGAAAAAATTGATGAAGGTAAAGAAGCCTTAAGAAAAGCGGCTGCTTATCCTAAAACCAAAGGACAAGCAGAGGTTTGGATAAATTTTGCTAATCAAAAACTGCAAAGCCTAAACCGTATTGCACGTGCAAACTAGTTGAGATAAGGGAAGATAATGTCACATTCTGTCAGGCTGTTTTTAAAGTTATTTTTAGGGTTAACGCTGTTAGTTTCTGGTTTTGGTGCTGCTATTGCGGCAGACAATGATGAACCAATACAAATAAAAATGGTGATAGTTACCATGTTTGAGATTGGCGAAGATGAAGGTGATGCACCAGGTGAATTTCAGCTATGGAAAGAACGAATGGACTTGGATACTCAAATTCCCTTCCCACATTCACATCACGATATTTTTATGAATGAGGAGCGGGGCATATTGGGCATCGTAACCGGTATGGGCTCAATTAAGTCGGCGACTGCGGTGATGGCACTAGGCCTGGATCCACGCTTTGACTTGTCCAAAGCCTATTGGCTGGTTGCCGGTATTGCCGGGATTGATCCAGAAGATGCTTCAGTCGGCTCAGCTGCATGGGCCAAATATCTGGTTGATGGTGATTTAGCTCACGAAATCGATGCACGTGAAATACCTGATGAATGGACTACAGGTTATTTTCCTTATCAGGGCAACACACCTTATGACCCGAATATGCCCGAAAATAAGGGTGAAATGTTTGTATTAAACGCGTCTTTGGTTGATTGGGCATTTTCAAAAACAAAAGACATTGATTTAGGTGATGATGAGGCAATTCAAAAACACCGCAGTGAATATGAAGGTTATCCTAATGCTCAAAAACCGCCTTTTGTGTTGATTGGTGATCAGCTTGCTGCAATGACTTTCTGGCATGGTGAATTAATGAACGACTGGGCGAACCAATGGACCCGATACTGGACTGAGGGCAAAGGAGAATTTGTCACCTCAGCAATGGAAGATACCGGTTCATTTCAGTCGATTACCTATCTGCATGAAAGTGGAAAAGTCGATAAAAACCGTTTTATGGTGTTACGCACAGGCAGTAATTACACCATGCCGCCTAAAGGTGTGACGGCAGCTGATAACTTTCTGCATATTGACCATGGTGGCTATGCCGGTTTAACCATTGCCTTGGAGTCTGCTTATAAAGTAGGGGCGGTTATTGTTAACGAAATTGTTGATAATTGGCCCAACTATGAAAATAGCGTGCCTTAACCATAACCACATCACCTTACTAGTAGTGACCAATGACAACATACGGCTTTAGTGCGCCGCACCACCTCGCATCCGCTACCGGTAATAAAGTACTGGAAAACGGAGGAAGTGCCATTGATGCAATGATTGCCGCCGCTGCCACGATAGCGGTGGTCTATCCCCATATGAACAGTCTTGGTGGTGATGGCTTTTGGCTTATTCAACGAAAAGGTGAAGCTCCCATTGCGATTGATGGCTGTGGTCGAAGTGCTAATGCGATTACGGCGAATAGTTATCGTGATGGGATTCCAACGCGTGGGGAACATGCCTGTGTTAGTCAGGCAGGCACCATCTCGGGCTGGCAATTGGCACGAGACTACCTGGCTAAAACACGTCAGCCTTTGCCGTTAAGCGATTTGTTTAAAGATGCGATTTTTTATTGTGAAGATGGCATTGAGGTGACGCAGTCTTTTATTAATGCCTGTAACAAAATTTTAAAAGAAGACTGTGTGAGTGATGCCTTTAAAGCCATTTACACGGCTGAAGGTCAAACACCTGAACTGGGCAGCTTGATACGTAATCCAAATTTGTCACAGTTACTGAAAAGCCTGGCAGAAAATGGCCTGGATGATTTTTATCGCGGTGAAACAGCTAAAACCATTGCTGACTTCTTCGAACAATCAGCCAGTCCGTTGTCGCATGCTGATTTTATCCATCACACCGCAACTTATGTTGAGCCGTTGCAAGTCTATACCAGCCAGGCAAAGCTTTATAACTTACCGGCGCCGACACAGGGTATTGCCTCTCTGTTGATCCTGGCGATATATGACAGGTTATTTGATGCATCCTGGGATGAGGCCGAACAAATTCATCATTTGGTTGAAGCAACCAAACAAGCCTTCCTGATCCGTGATCAATATGTGACCGATCCGGATAAATTAACCGAAGCGTTAAGCGATTTTTTAACTGAAGCATCATTAGATAAGCTGAGTGGTGAAGTCCTGAAAGACAAAGCCTTGCCTTGGCCAAAACAGGCTTTGCCCGGAGACACGGTTTGGATGGGGGCTGTGGATGCTGAAGGTACTGTTGTTAGCTTTATCCAGAGTGTGTACTGGGAGTTTGGTTCTGGAGTAGTGATTCCAGAGTTAGGGTTGGTGTGGAATAACCGAGGTGTCAGTTTTTCATTAGATGAAAAGCATATTAATTTCCTGGAACCGAATAAAAAACCAATGCACACCTTAAACCCCGCATTGGCTGTGTTTAACAATGGTGACCGAATGGCCTATGGCACGATGGGCGGTGAAGGTCAGCCACAAACTCAGGCAGCATTATTCAATTATTACCATTACCAAGGTAAGTCTCTCAGCGAAGCCATTAGCTCACCCCGCTGGTTGTTAGGGCGAACCTGGGGTGATGCAAGTCAAAGCTTGAAAATGGAACGTCAGCTTTTTAATAACGTGGCTGGCAGTTTAATGGCTTTAGGCCATGATATTGAGCAGGTCGATGACTGTAATGAAATGATGGGACACGCCGGCGCTGTGGTGTTGACAGCTAATAATGAAGTGATGACTGCAGTTGATCCCCGCAGCGACGGATTAAAGGAAACAAATGACTGATCTATTGGCAATGCTGCCTTTTATCTTGGCCCTGGCGGCTACCGGTGTATTAGCTGGTTTGTTAGCTGGACTGCTGGGTGTCGGTGGGGGAATCGTAATTGTTCCGGTGCTTTACTTTATGTTGCAGACGCTAGGTGTGTCAGCTGGCTCGGCTATTGCCCTGGCGACAGGAACATCGCTAATGACCATTATTCCCACCTCGTTGTCTGCCATACGATCGCAACAAAGGCGGGGCAATATTAATTGGGATTTAATTAAACGCTGGCTGCCAACCATGGTCATTGGGGTTTTGTGTGGTGCTTGGCTGGTGACTCAAATTCATGGCAATCAATTGAGTCTGGTGTTTGGCTCTATTGCCATCCTGGTCGCTATTAATATGTTGTTTTGGGGCAATGCAGAGCCTCCCTTCAGCCAACTGCCATCATTAATGATACAGCGAGTATTAAGTTTTTTTGTCGGTGGTTTCTCGGTGATGGCCGGTATCGGTGGCGGCACATTAGGTGTGCCATTGCTCACATCATGCAGTATGAAAACTCATCAAGCGGTAGGTAATGCCTCTGTGTTTGGCTTAATTATCGCAGTGCCTGGAGCGTTGACCCTGCTGCTTGCAGGGCAAACCCCGGCAGATGCACCCGCTGCCACCTTTGGTTTGGTGAATCTGATTGCGGTGATCGCGCTGGTGCCACTGACAGTAATTTTTGCACCGATTGGTGTTGCTTTGGGGCAGAAAACCAATGCTGCGCTGCTAAAGAAGATTTTTGCGGTATTTCTGATTTTGACCAGTGTCAGGATGTTAAGTCAGTTTTTTGGAGTATGAGTTGATGAGTGAATTTGATCAGATTAACCCACCACCACGCTTATTGATGGGCCCTGGGCCTATCAATGCTGATCCACGTGTATTACGTGCAATGTCAGCGCAATTGGTTGGGCAATATGATCCTGCGATGACTGCCTATATGACGGAAGTTATGGCCTTATATCGAGGTGTGTTTGAGACCAAAAATCAGTGGACGATGCTGATTGATGGGACTTCACGGGCAGGTATTGAAGCTATTTTGGTATCGATACTCGAACCCGGTGATACCGTATTGGTTCCGGTTTTTGGCCGCTTTGGTCATTTGTTATGCGAAATTGCACAACGTGTCGGCGCCAAAGTCTGTCCGCTTTATGTCGAGTGGGGCGAAGTCTTTAAACCCGAACAAATCGAAGCCGCTATCAAACTACACAAACCTAAAGTATTAGCCTGCGTTCATGGGGATACCTCAACCACGATGGCACAGCCTATGGCTGAACTTGGTGAGCTGTGTCGACAGTACGATGTGTTGTTCTATTCCGATGTGACCGCATCAATTGGTGGCAATGAATTTAAGACCGATGCTTGGGGACTTGATGCGGTTTCCGGTGGCTTGCAAAAGTGTCTTGGTGGCCCTTCAGGCAGTGCGCCAGTTACCTTAAGTGACAAATTTGTTGCCGAAGTTCGCAAGCGTCATCACGTTGAAGCAGGGATCAAAGATCCTCATCATGAAGCAGGTGCTGGAGAGCGAATTCGTTCCAATTATTTTGATCTGCCAATGATTATGGATTATTGGGGAGAGGAGCGTCTTAACCATCACACTGAAGCAACCAGCATGCTGTATTGCGCCCGTGAATGTGCCCGTATTTTATTGCAGGAAGGCTTGGAAAATACCATTGCCCGTCATCAGCTGAATGGTGATGCAATGTTGGCCGGTGTTCAGGGTTTGAACCTGAAACCGTTTGGCGATTTGCAGCATAAAATGACCAATGTTGTCGGTGTCTATATTCCCGATGGCGTGGATGGCGAAGCAGTTCGGCAAGCCATGTTACTGGATTTTGGCATTGAAATTGGCACTTCATTTGGCCCGCTCAGAGGCAAAATCTGGCGTATTGGCACTATGGGCTATAACGCCAGAAAAGATGCGGTTCTGACTACATTGGCTTCTCTGGAAAATGTATTGCGTCGGGCCGGACATGCTTTACCTGCCGGTGAGGCGGTGGATGAAGCGATGACTGTCTATTCCAAGAGTGCCTGATGGATCACGCAAAACGCCTGCTGGAACGTTGTGATCAACTTGCACAGATTTCTGCATTGGAATCTGGCATTTTGCGAGCGTATTTAACACCAGAGCATAAACAGGCGAATCGCCTGGTAGCACAGTGGATGCAACAGGCGGGCATGACTAGCTGGTCTGATCCAGCAGGTAATATCTGGGGGCGTTATGCCAGTGCTTCGCCTGATGCTAAAACCTTAGTCATTGGTTCGCATTTAGACACCGTTCCCAATGCCGGTCGTTATGATGGCATTTTCGGTGTATTAGCCGGCATCGAGCTGGTGGACTCCCTTAATACTAAACGTGTTCAATTACCCTTTAATATCGATGTTGTTGGTTTTGGTGATGAAGAAGGGTATCGCTTTGGTGCAACCTTATTAGGCAGTGAGGCTATCGCGGGAGGCTGGAAAGATTCATGGAATTCACTTTGCGATGCTGGCGGTATTTCTCTTGAACAAGCCTTTGTGGATTTTGGACTGGATGTTAACGATATCCCGATGGCGCAATTAGATGCAGAGCAACTGATTGGTTATTGGGAATTGCATATTGAGCAGGGACCCGTTCTGGAACAACAGGATCTCGCTATCGGTGTAGTAACCGGGATTGCCGGAGCAAGACGGTTTAATTTCACCATTAATGGTTTTGCAGGTCATGCTGGCACGGTACCAATGGATCTGCGGCAAGACGCCTTAGCCGGTTCCGCCGAGATGATTCTGGCCATTGAACAATTAGCTATTAAACATGGCGTGGTGGCAACGGTGGGCAAGATTTCTGTCATACCGGGCGCTGTCAATGTGATCGCTGGACGAGCAGTGTTTTCGTTGGATATCCGCAGTGATAATGATCAACTGCGTGATGATGTGTTGTTAAAGATTACACAGCAGGCGCAGCAGATTGCTGCTGCCAGAAATCTGCAAGTAACAATCGAGCAAACCCATAACGCCTCAGCAGTTTTATGTGACGCTGATTTTATGGCGTTATTTGATCGGGCCAGTAAGAAAATCACTGGTTCAAGCTATCGGTTAGTCAGTGGTGCTGGCCATGATGCGATGGCAATGGACAGGTTATGTAAGGTCGGCATGCTGTTTATGCGTTGTGAAAAAGGCATTAGCCATCATCCTGCGGAAGCTGTGACCTATAGTGACACTGTCATTGCTTTGCAGGTATTCGAACAGGCAGTACAAGAGCTAGAGCAAAGCATATCGATTAGCCCCGATAAATTAACTGGGCAAACGAGATGAAATTTAGCCGCCGCAGAGTGATTCAAATGATCAGTCTGGCGCTGGCAGCACCCACTTCATTGCTGGCGAAAAGTAGTAGCGTGCCGATTTTAAATGTGGGCTGTGCCAGTGGTGATGTCACGACTGATGGGGCAATGATTTGGACACGGGCCGATCGCCCGAGTCGTTTGTGGGTTGATATTGATCGACATCCGGCATTTCCCAACCCGGTCCGCTATCGCGGTTCTGCGGGACTCTGGGAAAATGATTTTAATCTACATTGTGTGGTTGACAGCCTTGAGGCCGGTAAAGCATTTTTTTATCGAGTGTTGGCTGAAAGTCTCGAACGCCCCGGCCACTTCAGCCAGCCTTTAACAGGGCAGTTTTCAACCGCTCCAGTTACGGCACAGCCAGTTAGATTCTGTTGGTCCGGGGATACCGTCGGACAAGGTTTTGGCATAGATAAAAGTCGTGGCGGTATGAAAATTTATCAAACCATGGCAAAGCATAAGCCAGACTTTTTTGTGCATTCCGGTGATCAAATTTATGCCGATGATCCACTGCAGCCGACCATCGATTTGGATGATGGGTCAACGTGGACCAACCTGATGACTGAAGGTAAGTCGCATGTGGCTGAAACAACCCAGGATTTTCGCGAAAATTATTATTACAACTACCTGGATGAGCATTATCGGCATTTTTATTCATCCGTCCCGCTTTATCAGCAGTGGGATGATCATGATGTGCGTAACGATTGGTATCCCGGTGAAATCCTGGATGATGAGCGTTATCAGGAAAAGAGTATTTCTTTATTAGCCGCGCGTGCCAATCAGGCGATGTTTGATTGTAATCCTATGCGTCGACAGACCAATGATAATGAGCAGGTGTATCGCCGTTACCGTTATGGCCCAATGTTAGAGCTGTTCCTGATTGATCTACGCTCTTATCGCGGACCGATGACAGCCAATATGCAAACCGAACAAGGTCCCGATACCGCTTATCTGGGAGATAAACAGCTGCAATGGTTGAAAGCCGCTTTGGCGGAGTCGACGGCGACATGGAAGATCATCTGTTCAGATATGCCGATTGGCTTAATTGTCCAATCCTGGACAACAAAATTAGCTGAAAATGGTGCGAATACTGATGGCCCACCACTGGGACGTGAGTTAGAAACCGCTGAATTACTGAACTTTATTCATCGTCAGAATATTAAAAATGTGCATTTTATTACTGCCGATGTGCATTATTGCTCGAGTAACTTTTATCAGCCTGAAAAGGCGGTTTATAAAGAGTTTTCACCGTTTTGGGAATTTGTCAGTGGACCGCTTCATGCCGGCACATTTGGCCCTAATTTACTGGATAACACCTTTGGACCAGAGCAGGTCTTTCTCGGAATACCGGAAGGGATGAAACCAAATCGCCCACCAAGCGATGGTTTTCAATTCTTTGGACAAATCGATATTGATAGTAAAACCCAGGCGATGACCGTGTCACATTTTGATGTCGCCGATAACTTATTGTGGTCAAAAACTTTATCGCCACAGACATAGGGCTAAATACAGGAGAACTGAGATGAAAGACTATATCGAACAACTACCCAAAGCCGAATTGCATGTGCATCTTGAAGGCACGCTTGAACCTGAAATGAGTTTTGCGATTGCCCAGCGCAATAACATCGACCTGCCCTATAAAACAGTTGAAGATGTTTTAGCAGCCTATGATTTTTATGACTTACCTTCATTTTTAGCGATTTATTACGCTGCGATGGGCGTGTTGCAACAAGAGCAGGATTTTTACGACTTAACCTATGCTTATTTAACAAAAGCGGCTTCTCAAAATACCGTTTATGTTGAGCCTTTTTTTGACCCACAAGCACATCTAAGCCGTGGTGTTGCGTTTGATACGATAATTCAGGGCATTCATAAAGCTCAGGTTGATGCCGCTGAAAATTTAGGTATTAAATCGCAATTGATCATGTGTTTTTTACGCGATATGAGTGCCGAGTCGGCGATGGAAACCCTGGAGCTTTCCTTGCCTTATCGTGACTGGATTATCGGTGTGGGGCTCGATTCGGATGAAAAAAACAATCCGCCGGTGAAGTTTCAGGAAGTGTTCGCCAAGGCGCGTGAATATGGTTACAAATTAACCATGCACTGCGATGTTAATCAAGATAACACCCTGGGTCATATAGAGCAGTGTCTCTACGATATTAAGGTCGACCGGATCGATCATGGTATTAATTCGTTAGAAAGTGAGTCGATTATCAATGAGATAGTGACACGCGGGCTGGGTTTAACTGTCTGCCCAGTATCAAATCGCTATGTCGTTCAGTCGCTCACTTCCAATGAAATTAAAACCATGCTGGAAAAAGATATGCGCGTGACCATTAACTCGGATGATCCGGCGTATTTTCGTGCTTATTTGAATGAGAATTTCGTTGAGCTTCAGCAAGAAGGTAATTTCAGTAAAGAAGAGATTGTGACGCTGATAGCAAATGCCTTTAAAGTCGCCTGGCTGGATGAATCACAAAAGCAAAGCTACCTTGAACAACTGCAAGCAGCAGCCTAATTAAGGATGGGCCGTGTTTTTCAGTTGAGAGATATCACGCATCGCGGAGCTTTTAATCATAACCAAGACGGCACCCTAAACCGATACGGGAAATGACATTGAAAACAGTCCTGCTTTTATAATGACTAAATAGACAGGATTTTGGTTTTTAGATTTTTACACTTCTCACCAAAGGTTACTAATCGTCAGAACTTATTATTGGCAAATGGTTAATACCGTTTGCCAATAATTTTCTATAGTAACAGCCCGCCACCGGTCAGGTGGAACGCCTTGATCTTTGTATTTAATCAATTAATCTCACTTTATTTTGGTGCGAACAGAAGGTTTTTTCTTCGGTTTGGCATTTTTGTGGTGCATGGAAAATAGCCTGTGAGTTTTAAAGAAAAGCTTTTATTTTCTGTTTCACTCGAATTTTCAACGGCCTGAATTTAATTTGACCGTTTGGTCAGTTGCTGGCATTGGATATGCATGCTTTTTCAGCGTTTATGTGCTTTGAAACAGGGGGTTAACGTTGCAACCCTGTTGAGACTAAAGACTTGGTTAAAAGCACCATTTCACTTCCAAGGGTACTGATATGCGTGAGTTTTGGACAAAGCTGGTGCAACAAGCAATAGTGATCGCGAGCTTAAGTGTTAGCGTAACAGCATGCAATTCCTCGGATATAGCGGATATACCTGAGCAGCAAGTCAGTAAGGAAAGGCAAGCGGTTCCCTTTAGTGAAGAGGTATTAACACGACAGGCATTAACTCAAGTCGCCCTGGCCCGTACCGAGGCCGATTTGCTTATACACAATGTCACTATGCTTAACGTGTTTACCCAAGAATGGTTAACGGAACAGGATATTGTTATTGCCAAAGGGCGGATAGCATGGATTGGTGATAGTGGTGGTTGGAATGGCATTGCCAGGGAAACATACGATGCATCTGGATTATGGGCTGTGCCAGGTTTTGGTGAATCTCATAAACATATTGAAAGCTCTTATTTAACGGCTGAGTATGAAGCCGCCTTGGTTATACCAAGAGGAAATACCTGGACGGTTGAAGGTTCTCACGAAATATCAAATGTGGTGGGCAATAAAGTTGCTGACTTTTGGGTGGAAGCTGAACAGCTAGGCAGTCCTTTAAAAATATTTCCAGCCATTGGTTCTGCTACACCTCCCACAGCGTATGAGTCTGGAGGTGGCTATTTTGCGTATGAGGAAATGCAGACGTTTCTGGGTGACCACTTACGAGTAGTCGCACTGGGTGAGGTCATGGATTGGTCCGCCGTGATTAATGCGGATAATCCCGGGCATCGGCGTATTTGGGAAATGATTCAGGCTACCTATGATGGTCGCGGTGTGGTTGAAGGTCATGGCAGTCGATTAACAGAGGCAAATGAAATTAATGCTTTTGCTGCTGCGGGACTCAGTTCTGATCATGAAGTCAGGCTGGTAGAAGAAGGTATTGATAAGTTACGGCGAGGTATTTTTTTAGAAGTAAAAAAAGGCACTATAGAAGTGCTGATGCCAAAATTAGTGGAAATGAATTTGGCCGATTGGAGCAATATTTCGGTCACTACTGATGATCGTGATGTATTTGCCACGTTGCAACTGGGTTCGATGGATTACAACATTCGCAGTGCAATAAAAGCCGGTGTACCGACAGAAATTGCCTATCAGCTTGGTAGTTACAACACGGCACGACATTTTCACATTGAACATTTAGTCGGCTCTATAGCCCCGGGCCGTTATGCAGATATTGTCTTATTGAGTGATCCCGAAACCGTCACTATTGAGCGGGTTTATGCCAATGGCATGCTGGCCAGCATAGGTAAGCAATATCTTTTACCTATTCCGAAAATAAACTATCCAAAATGGGCTACGGACACGATGAACGTGGGCCGTAAAATCACTGCTAAAGACCTTGAAATAGTCGCGCCTGAAGGCAGAAAAACGATTGAAGCCGCGATATTACAACCTTTTTGGTTTGAGCCTGATTTTATGACTAAAACCTTACCCGTTGCAGAGGATGGCACCGTGGTGGTATCGACCGATGACAACTTAATTAAAGTAGCTGTTGTGGACCGATATCATGGCACGGCTGGGGTCTCTAAAATGTTTTGGCAAAATGTCGGCCCTAAAACGCCTAACTCAGCTTTATCCAGCTCGCAATCTCATGATTTACATAATATCTGGACGATAGGCAATGACGACAATGCAATGGCGTTAGCCGCCAATACTGTTGCAGAAATGGGCGGTGGCTGGGCCTTGGTAAGTCAAGGCAAAGTGGTTGCGAAAGTGGCACTGCAAATCGGTGGTTTGATGACTGACCGTCCGGTTGAAGAAGTCGCCGCTGAAATGGAAAAGCTACTAAATGCGGCTGACGAAATGGAGTGGATTGGTGAGCCGGGATTACCAGAGACAATGCGTTTTGCATTTTTAACTGCAGCGCCTTGGAAGTGGCAATTAGTGGCGCCTTATGAAGGTAACCCCACCGGCCTGGTTGATGTGACTACGGGTAATACTCATCCGGTTGTATGGTGAGCCCGCGAGAGCTTCTACAGTCTTTTTGATAATCATGGCCGATGCATAGCCTATATAAACATGGCCTGATTCTGCTGCTGGTTTTTATCAGTGTCGTTCTGCCAACTGCAGATGCCCATTTACTGAATATGACAAAAGTACAGCTTCATATTCTGGACAGTGGAGCGATCAATCTGGAAATTAAACTTGATTTAGCCAGGGAATTCTCGGGTGACGAGAATTACTACTTTATCAGCCAGGCAGAACAGGCACTATCAAACCCAGAAGTAGAGGCGATGTTGATGCGGCTAAAAGAAGCCGTTGTACTTTCGATAGATCAACAACAGCTTACCTGGAAAATCGAGAGTCTGGAGTTTCCTAAAGCGTCCAAAGAGGCATTCTTGAGTGATGTTTCCTGGCCCATGACGATCATAACCATGAGCACAAAACCAGCTGATGTTCCGGATCAATCAGCTCAATTGAGGCTGAGTTTTGCTGATAGTTTTGCTTTTGAAGAACCTATTGCTTTAAGCATTATACAAGTCAGTAGTCAGCGAAAAATGAGTCGATGGCTGGTGCCAAATCAAGTTAGTCCCAGTTTTGCGCTAACCTCAGATCCTTTGTCAGCCCAGGACAATACACAAAGTCTATGGCAATGGGATGCAATAAAGGACTATGTGTGGCTAGGTATGAAACACATTGTTCCAATGGGTTGGGATCATGTGTTATTTGTGCTGGGATTGTTTTTTGGTATACGTAATATTGCCAATTTGCTGACGTTGCTTACGAGCTTTACATTAGCGCATTCCTTAACCTTGGCATTATCTGCTTATGGCGCTATTCAAGCTCCAGCAAGTATTGTCGAACCGTTGATTGCCTTCTCTATTATGTGGGTAGCTGTTGAAAATTGTGTGTTTAAACAAGCACAAAGCTGGCGATTCATCATTGTCTTTATGTTTGGTTTATTACACGGATTAGGTTTTGCCGGTGCCTTAAGAGAACTTGATTTACCTACCGACAGTTTCGTCACAGCGCTGATTAGTTTCAATGTCGGCATTGAAATTGCCCAAATTGGGGTAGTGGCCTTTGCATATATTTTAGTCGGCTGGTTTAGACATACCCGATATTGGCGGAGTTGGGTGGTCATTCCTGCTTCAACAATAATTGCAGCCATCGCTTTTTATTGGACCTTGTCACGTACTATTTTTTAGCCCTATCCAGACACCCTGTCTATAACGATCCCGCTGCAATGTCCTCACGTTGGCGAGCGATAATATAATCTTCTGCTGTTACACCTTGTTGGGCATCACCTGTTGGTGGAGTCACAACAACTTCTGGGCTTGGATGGTGAAAGAAAGCTATTGAACGACGTGCTTGAGGAACAGAGTCAGCTGGAGGGTTGGCAACACGATGCGGATTTGCCGGAATTTTGCCACCCGTCCAGTGCTTAATCAGATCGCCAACTTGAAGCAGCCAATAATCTTCAGGAATCATTACCGGAATCCAGGTTTTGCCACCATTACCATTAATCGCTACTTCAAGTCCTCCGGGAGCATGATCGGCCCAGAGTAAAGTGATACCACCAATGTCCGTATGAGGGCTTGCACGCCATCGACCTTTGGCGGGGGCTGCGGTTTGAGCATAAAAATGATTCGCCACCAGATTGGAGTGTTGTTTTGTTGTCCAGGCTGACATATCTTCATCTATGCGACCAATTCCTTCGGCAATCATTTCCATTATCTGACTGGATAGATCACGCAACCCAAAATACAGTTTGGTCCAACTGGGTTTGAAATTTTCGGGTTGTTCTGGCCACGCTTTGAAGGTTTCAGCCCATAAATTTCGGTCTTCGGTCATCAGAGCGGATTCAAATCGCAGTTCAAAGCGTTCCATTAAATCAGCATAAGGACCCGATTCGGCTACGGGTTGCCAACCATACCAGGGACCTTCACCCGGCCAGCGAACCGCTTGTTTTTGAGTTAACGGCAATGCAAAAAACGTATCCCAACTGGCTAAAACATCAAATAAAAGTGCTTTTTCGATACCATGGTTTTTCAGAAAAACACACGAATATTCAGACAAAGCCGTTACTAACGCATTTGCAGAGGTGTGTTGCATATCAATTATCGGGATACTATGAGACATGGTTTAATTCTCCTTTTTAAAGAGCGTCATGTGGTTGGGTACTTTAAAAACCGCAAAAATAATTGAGCTGGCAGCAAACAGATAACAGACCGTGACGAATTGCAAACCGCTTTGAATATCGAACATGGTGACAATCGTTGAGCTAACCAGTGGGCTGGCCATCTGTCCTAATGACGAACAGAATAATAAGGTGGTAATCACCCGTTGAGGATGGCTGACTAATGAGGCGCTAAACGACATGGTCAACTTCAGCACCCCCGCATTACAGAGTCCCAGCAGTAAAGTTATTGAGACCACATTTATCAGGGAAGATAATTGCCAAAGCGCTATAGAAGCCACGAACGAAGCGATAGTGATAAGAATTAATAACTGCTGAGCGGTGAACCTTATCAGGAAAAACACCAATGTAATTTGTCCCAAGGCCATGCCGGTCCAATAGGCACTTATCGCTGCAGCGCCCTGTCCTCGTGTGCCCATTAAACTATGTTCAATATAATTAGGCAGCCAAATCAACATAGCAATTTGACCCAATAAATACATTGCTAAACCAAAGCAACAAAAGTAAATACTAAAATGCCATTTATCAGGAGTCTTTTGTGTTTTTAGCTCGCGTGCCGTTGGCGGGTAGCGGCTAAACAGAGCTAATAACATAACGAATGCTGCAATAGCGGCGAGGACTAAGAAGCTGCTATTCCAGCTAAACCCTGAACGTAATAATGCAGCCGCACCTGGGGCGGCGAGAATTCCGGCAGAGGCAAAACAAATATCGGTGCTGAGCAATATAGCTGCTCGTTGTCGTTCTTTGAACAGTAGAGACAATGTCACTGCAGCAGTATTTAACCCTAAACTTGCTGAACATCCTGCTATAAAAAAGCTTATTGGTAACCATTGCCATAGATTGAAGAGGCTGCTGCCTATCAATGCCAGGATGAAAAATAGATAGCACAACAGAAAGACTTTTTTGATCGGCAGCCATTCATAAACAATGATACTAAGCACCGAGCCCACCGTTATGCCTAAGCTAAGCCAGGAAAAGCGTGCACTTGTCTCAGTTAAAGGTTTGCTGAAGAAGTCAGACATGGCAGCGCTTAGCGTGCCAATCTGTGACAATAATCCTGAAAGAATCGCGTATGCAAGAAAGCAGGTAATGGTTACCCTAATCAGGTTTGCATTACCTGCAACTCCTCTCATTGAGTCAATGTTTCGGTGAATAGGTGGAATGCTTTTTCAGCCTGGGTCGTCATGCAGACGGTAATCGGCTGACCGGTTTCACTGCGGCTGATTACCCCGGCTGTTTCCGCTTTAATGTGTTGTCTTGGTTTGCCGTCCCAACGTGTTGCTGGCATCGACAGGTCACTTGTTTGCACATAGTCTGGTTCGGTTAGGTAATCGACTTTAACTTCAAGAGGCGTTGTAACAGCATCACCGCATAACTCCGGGTGAGTTGTTACCAGATTTGCCAGTTCATCCCAGAAATAGTACTCACCAGAGGCGATGAATTCACCGTTGATTTTGTAGATATTACTGATAAATTCTGCTTCAGGTGTATGCGCTAAGCTGTCAAATTGGGTGACGTACTCGTTGGTAACCAGCATATAGTTGGTGGCATCAAGCGGAACCAGCACAATATTTAAAGCACTGCTGAAGACTATTTTTACGGCCAGCGGATCGATTAGAAAATTCCACTCGGCTTTGGTGTTCGGGTGATCGTCAGTGAAGCCTTTGACAATGATATTGCCACCAGCATTAAGTGCACCGCCCATAATCACCAGACGGTCTACCTTGTCGACATCAGCGGGGTATTGCAGCAGCCACTGTGCAATATTGGTTAATGGCCCATCAGCCACAATGGTGACGGCTTCTGTACTTTGTGAGATCGTTTGGTGGATCAGTTCAACAGCAGATAACTCAGACGGTTTATAGCTGGCGGGTGGCAGGTTAACATTGCTCGCCTCGCTATTTATCACATTGCTGCTACCGAAGTTGTCGATAGCTTCTCGCCATTGAGCTGGAAAAACGAAAAAACCATCTAATGGATAATCATCGCCAGCGGCAACCGGTACTTCAGGATGAGATGGAAGCAGGTCTAAAACACGAATCGCATTATGTTTACCCGGCTCGCAATGGGCTTCACCGCTACAGGCGATGGTAATGGCTTGAAGGTCCGTATTGTTGTTTTTAGCAAAATAGATAATGGAATTGAGCGTAAAGTCAGTATCCAATATCACAGGATATGCATAAGCTGGGCTGGTGATAACACTGAGCAAACCCAGCAAGGTGTATTTATTTACCTTATGGGACAGTCGTGAAACCAGCGGGCCGAGTTTTATTTCCATGTTCTATCCTTCCAGTCATTCCAATTAAAAGTGATCTCCCGCACCATCGTACTGCCCACGCGCCAGTGGTTTTCTACCGCTGGCCCCATGGCACCGAAACCTGACATTTCTCGAGCTAAGTTGGTCGCAGCATCGACGCCCGGTGGTGGTGTGGTGAAGTTACTGGCGGTTCTGAGCAACATCACTCGCGACATATCAGCTTTACCGCCTTGTGTTAAAAAGCGTATGGCTTCCATGATGCCGCTGTCCTCAACTGCACTGGTGACAAATTCGCCTTGACCTATCGTCCAATAAGTCATCCAGTCATTTGCCCATTGATTCAAGATGTCACCATGCCAAAACGTGCTGGCTGAGACATTGTCGCCTTGCATGACGATTGGTTGCCCCGAGGCTTTTGGCTTGTTGGTATAGTGCTGTGCGATTTCCTGGGCCATTTCAGAGGTGACCAAAGGCGTATCTTTGGTAATGGAATAAGCAAGATTGCTCAGTTGGCTGCTTAATCTAAATACTTTTCCTTCGGTATCTTGTGGTGGTTGTTCATAGGGTTTACTTCTGGCGAATGGGATATAGCCAATCTCCCAATCTGCTGGCATTTCTCTGGCATCAATTTCATGGGCCCAATCCCCGTTGACTATCCAATTTCCCCAAACAGCAGAGCCTAATGTGCCGTTATTAGCATCGATACCGGCTATACCACCGATAAGCCAGTAGCTTTTGTGAAAATCAAACCGTTGATCCAGCCCCAGAGCCATCACACTTGCCGCTGCTTTATCGGCGGTAAGGCCGGTGAAGGTGACTAACACACCATTCTTTTCATCAAGGCAGGCATCGAAGGTACTGTATATAAGGGGTACACAGCTTAATGGTGACTGACCATCTATTCCTCTTTCCAGCCAATACTGGAATTCTCCAGCGGTATCACCTGTGACTTCTCCAATTTCAAAATTAACTAACACAACGACTTTGATAGGGAGTGGATCTTGCTCTGGCATGGCATGAAGCGATGCTGAAAACAAAAAAAACAGTATTAATCTAATAGTTGTATTCATGTCTTGGTTCTAATGGTTGAGGTTGATTAGTCTTCAGCCGTTAAGGTGTCGGTGAATATTTTCAGTGCTTTTTCAGCATTGGTTTCAACACAGACAGCAATAGGCCGACCTGCTTCACTGCGGCTGATAACTCCGGCAGTTGCGGCATTCAGGTGAGATCGCGGTTTACCATCCCAACGCAGTGCAGGCATGCTCAAATCACTGGTGGCGAGATGTTTTGGTTGTTTGATGGTGTCGACGTTGACGGTTAGTGCGGTCATTTCAGGCACACATAAATCTGGATGTGTGGCTGTCAGAGCGGCTAATACATCCCAAAAATAGTATTCACCTGAGTCAATAAACCAGTCATTTTTCTTATAGACTTGGTCTGCGAATTTAGCTTCTGGTGTATTGGCAAGCGTACTGAAGTGAGCCACATACTCATGAGTGACATTGACGTGGTTGGTGACATCCAGGCCAACCAGATCAATATTTAATGGACTGTCAAAGACGATTTGAGCTGCCAGCGGATCGACAAACAGATTCCATTCCGCCTTGGTATTAGGATGATCATCGGTAAAGCCAGGCACAATAATATTGCCTTTCGCATCAAGAGAGCCTCCCATAATGACCAGACGACTGACGTTTTCAGCGTCATCTGGATAGCTCATCAACCATTGTGCGATGTTGGTCAGTGGACCAACAGCAACAATTGTTATCGGTTCTTCACTTTGGCTGATGGTGGTGTGCAGCAATTCAACTGCCGAGAGAGTGGAGGGGGCATAGCTTGGTGGATCAATGGGGACACCTGACAGTGTGTCCGAATCTATTTGCCAAGGTTCAGGAAACACAAAATAACCATCAAGCGGATAGGCATCACCAGCTGCTACCGGTATTGGGCCTTGTGTTTTTATCAGGTCAAGCAAGCTGATCGCATTACGTTCGCCTGGTTCACAGTGTGATTCACCACTACAGGATATGGTTACAGCCTTCAGTTCACTCTGTTTATTTTTCGCTAAATAAAGTAATGCAAACCAATCATCAATGGCCATATCGGTATCGTAGATAACGGGAAAGGCAGATGCCTGGAGGCTGAATAAAGCCAAACAGATTAATAGAAAGGATTGAGTTAATTTCTGGAAGTATTGAGTCATGATGATGGTAAGCCTGATTGCGTAATTTAACACTATTAGCAATAAGTGGACCATTTAGACAGGTTTTAAGTGTGGCTCGGAAAGTATGTTAGCAACGAATAATTAGTGCTATATAAACCCAGTGTTTAAGCCCGATTATCTCGGCGGATAGATAAGCCATCCTTTATTAAAAGAGTTCTGCGTAAGGGTTTTATTAATAAAGCAAAGCGCTTTATTGGTGCGGTTGTGTATTAATTTTGTGCATAAAGTTTAGTTTATGGCCTCTCTCTACAACCCGGATTGGTTTAAGTATGTTCATTCATTACGGATGATATGCGTTACAGCAAGTGTTTTAGCCGTTTTGACTTAATCTAAAAGGAATGCCTGAAAAATCCTGACTATATGGTCTGGTAATTGCAGTTGGTTTGCGGAACGTTAAACAATACCGATTATCATCGATTTTTATAGAGTAAACATGAAATTCATTAATGATTTTTTCAATCTGAGTAATTTAGGTACCTCAATACAAAAAGAGGTAGTAGCCGGTATAACTACTTTCTTAGCCATGGCTTACATAATTGTGGTTAATCCCAGCATGCTTTCGGATACCGGCATGGATTTTGGCGCGGTATTTGTAGCAACCTGTTTGGCGGCGGCGATTGGTTCGATATTAATGGGGGTGTTGGGAAATTATCCGATTGCTCAGGCACCGGGTATGGGGCAGAACGCTTTTTTTACGTATGCCGTTGTGCTCGGCATGGGCTATACCTGGCAAGTCGCGCTAGGTGCCGTATTTTTATCCGGTATTATTTTCATCATATTAAGTCTTCTGCCAGTACGAGAGTGGTTGATTAATTCCATCCCGTTGAATCTCAAATTAGGTATGTCTGCAGGTATAGGCTTGTTTTTGGGTGTAATCGCCCTAAAAAATGCAGGGATTGTGGTTGATAATCCTGCCACCCTGGTTTCATTAGGCGATATGCAGGCTTTCTCTTCAATAGTCTGCTTATTTGGTTTTGTGCTGATTGTTTCTCTAGCGGCTAAAAAGGTTACCGGCGCAGTCATTTTTGGCATTTTAGCGACCACGTTATTGGGATGGGCCTTCGGCGATGTACACATAGATGGCATTGTTTCCATGCCGCCGTCACCAGCACCAGTGTTTTTACAACTGGATATTGCCGGCGCCTTTCAGGTGTCAATGGTCACTGTCATTATCACCTTATTATTGGTGGATGTATTTGATACGGCTGGAACGCTGGTCGGGGTCGCAACCCGGGCCAATATGTTAGATGAAAAGGGCAGATTACCGCGTTTGGGCAAGGCGTTGTTATCCGATTCTGGAGCAACTTCGATAGGCGCTTTATTGGGTACCTCGTCTACAACAAGCTATATTGAAAGCTCTGCAGGTGTGGAAGCTGGTGGTCGTTCTGGATTAACGGCCGTCGTCGCGGGTTTACTGTTTTTATTAGCACTTTGGTTTGTGCCAATCGTAAAAAGTATTCCGCCTTACGCCACTTCGGCGGCATTACTGTTTGTGGCAGTATTGATGACTCGAAGCTTGTCATTAGTCGATTGGGATGATCTGAGTGAAAGTGCGCCTGCGGCTTTAGCTGCAGTCACAATGCCACTGACCTTTTCGATTTCAGATGGCATCGGGCTTGGCTTTATCAGTTATGCATTGATCAAGATTTTCACTGGACAGTATCGTCAGTGTCCTGCAGCGGTTTACGTTATTGCAGTGATTTTTACCGGTAAATATCTATTTTTATAATGGAGTAGTCGACGACGTTTCAGTGGTCTCGATCGCTAATCTTTAAGTGATATTGATGGGACGTTGAGCCGTTAAGCCTTGTGATTCGAGATAGGCTGCTACCCGTAAACAGATATCTTCACGCCAAGGCGCAGCAATAATTTGCACGCCGATGGGCATGCCATTGGCCTGGTTGATGGTCGGCACGACGCATGACGGTAAGCCGATAGCAGAAATCGGCTGAGTGAAATAGCCTAAATTTGGTCTCAATGGATGCTCTTTGCCATTGATAACTAATATTTTCTGGCCAAGTTTTGGAGCTGTGCAAGGCGTTGCCGGCGCAATGATTACGTCGACAGATTTGAATAATTCCAATACTTGCTGGTGATACCATTGTCTGACGGCTTGCGCCTTTAAATACCATGCGGCAGGAATCATGGCGCCCGCCAGAAAGCGATAGCGTGTGTCAGGATCAAAATCGTCAGCCTGGGTTTGCAAGCGAGATAGATGTAGTGCACTGCTTTCCGCATTGGTGATCAAAAAAGCGGCTGAGCGCCCTTCATTGGCCCCTGGAATATCCGTTGTGTTGTCACAGCTTAATAATCTGCACACTAAATCGACGGCTGCAGTAGCTTCAGGAAAATTCGTTGTATCAAAGTAACCTGTGGCTCTGGCTATACGTAAGTTATCGATACCTTTATCTAATGTTGCAAGCGTATTTAGCTTGGCTTGGTCAGCACAGGCATGATCTTCGCTATCAAAGCCTTGCATCAGATCAAATGCAGTTGCCAGATCTTGAACATTTCTGGCAAAAGCTCCGAGATGATCCAAGCTGTCGGTGAAGGGATAACTGCCACTTCTGGGCAGGCGGCCATAGGTTGGTTTTAAACCAAAAATGCCACATAAAGAAGCGGGCACCCGAATGGAGCCATTGGTATCTGAACCTAATGATATCGGTGCCAGACCTGCTGCTGTTGCACTGCCACTGCCCGATGATGAACCACCGGGCATGCAGCTGGGATCCCAAGGGTTATGACAATTACCATAGTGGCTGTTTTCACCGGTAAAGTCATAGGCATATTCGCCCATATTTAAGGCACCGATCAAGACGGCATCGGCGTTTTCAAGACGTTTTATCAATACTGCATCTTCGGTCGCTTTAGCATTGGCCTGATTGATTTTCGAGCCCGCAACCGTTACCACATCTTTAATATCAAACAGGTTTTTAACGGCAAAAGGAACACCTGCCAACACACCCACTGTCTGGCCTTGAGCAATACGTCTATCAATATCTGCAGCCTTATCACGAGCCCGCTGATGACATAGTTCCGTAAAGGCATTTAGCGTCGGGTTTAACGATTCAATCCGAGCAATAAAGCTTTCCACCACCTCAGCAGCACTGATCTGCTGGGTTTTAACCTGATCAGCGATATCCACAGCACTGGCGTAACAAATGGAATCAGTCATGTTTCCGACCACCTGGTGTGAAGACGCCAGCTATATCGAAAAGATTGTCATCCAGAGGTGCCTGATAGACAACGCTCGCCATGGAATGTGCAATCTTCAGCAGCTTTGCCACTTCACGCTTCGTCTCATCATCGAGATCCAGGCCGACAACAGGTGACATCAAATCGATATAAAGTTCTGCATCAAAATCATCAGGTAGTTTTGCTGGTGGCATCGTGTCTTCTTATGTTATCTACAGATTGAAAATTGTTTGCATGCAAAAGAATAGCTCTCTGGTTTAACCTTGCTTAGCGAAGCCATTTTTTGCTGACTAAATGCTTTTTCAAATTTAGCAATACGTTGGTAATACTCATCTAAAAGCTGTTGTTTGGTCTTTTCATCAAGAAACGAATAACTCAGTGAATTTGCACCTAATTGCACCAGCTCTGACCATGAAAGATTAAAGTTAGTGACAGCGGTGTAATACTCATCCGTCATATTTGAATCCCACATACCACGATCATCGGTTGCTAAGGCAACCGGTATGCCAATTCGGAGATATTCCGGGAAAGGATGTTGGGAATAATCATCAACGTACTCTAAAAGTAAGTTACTGATCAGATTGATTTCAATCAAGTAACTGTTGTTACGCATCAGCAGTAGTGTATCGGGATCACTGATTAAATTAACACCATGGCCAATGCGTGACGCGCCCAATAACAGTGTGTCGCGGACATTTTTATTAGGCTTGTCTTTTTCACCGGCATGGATCGACAGGTTAACATCATGATAATGGTGTCTCAGTTCTCGTAAGGTCGATAAGAAGCGTAAAGGATGGCCTTTGTCATTATCCTCACGTCCAACCATATCGACGGCAACATAGAGTTCAGGATGAGTTGCCACATATTCATACATCCACTTTAAATCGTCTTCAGCATTGGGAAGAAAACGTAATAAGGCGTAATGCAAACGGACGGTGACCCCCGAAGCAAGTGCGTCTTTTTGGGCAAAACGATCAAGGTAGAGCTGATAAACTTCTTCTTCATCGAACGGACTGCCATCCGGGTGTACGTAACCACGCACGCCAGCGTCAGTCTCTAAATACAACATGCCCTCGGCACCAAAAGCCTGCATGTTTTTAACGATTAAATTGACCTGCATATATGGGTTGGCCATTAATGAGTTAATGCGTTCCCAATGGGTTTGGAAAAATTCATTGCGGCCTTCAGAGTCTTTATCCAGACGAATACTATCCAACCAGGCTTGTTTTTCTATTTCGTTGAGATCTTGAATACGTTTGTATTCAGATTGTTCACAGCTATCGAGTTGGTTGTATTCAAAGTCTTGGATATTCACAAAAAGTAGCAGGTAAGGAGAGCCACCAAATTCGTTGGTGCCATAGGGTCTGCAGTTGTTAATTTTTACTTTTGTGTAGTAAATGTAGCCATTTTTTTCTTGCTCTAAAATTTCGTCATACCACCACTCGGATAGATTGGAGCCCGTTGAATGGTTATGTAAATCGCCCCCTTTGGGCACAGCATATAAAAAAGTGTACAACTCTTCCGGAGAGGCACTTTTTTTGAACTCTGCAAATACGTCATTAAACGATTCTGCATGGGCAGTAGATACTAAACTTAAAAACAGTGTGAATAGTAAATAAAACGTTTTCATGTCCTTAGCTCCAAAGGGATGGTTGATAACAGCAAAGAGCAGCCTTATTAAAGCACTGATCTTTGCTGTTTATTTTTCTTATAGCGATTGCTTATTCAGCCTCATAGGGAAGCGTATTTTCATAGACATCCCAATTGTTCATGATGGCTTGAATAACGGTATTTCCCACCACATAGGCGGCATCTTTAGCGGGGAAGCCTTCATCAGGATAGGGAGCCGTGACACTCCAGCTAGTAGGTTTATCTTCTGGGGCCATCGTAAAGTTACTGACGGTTCTCAAAATCATCACTCTGTCAGGGTCAACTTTATCGAGACGAGCAAGACGCATCAGCGAGGTCAACGTACCGGAGTCTTCCATATTGCTGGTCATAAAGTTGGCATCGGGGCCGGCATAGAGTTTTAACCAATCATTCGCCCATTGATTTAAATATTTGCCATGCCAATAAGTACTGGCACTCATAGTGTCACCAATGGTTACAAAAGGTGGTTTTTGAGCATTAGGGAAGGTTTTATAGATAGATCTATATGTTTTGAGGCCTTCTGTATCGTCGATTTTTACATCTTTTGTTTGTTCAAAAGCCCAGTCAGCAAGCTTGCTGTTTAAATCAAATACCACGGTATCAAGTGTCCAACCAGTTGAAATATCTTCAGGCTTTTCGGCAGGTTTCTTCGCGCCTAACGGAATAATGCCGTACGGCCATGATTCGGGAATTTCACGGGCATCAATTTCATAGACAAGATCACCATCCACCACATGTTTCGCCCATGCAGCACTGCCAAGAGAAATGTCTTCAGGATCACCGCCAGCAATACCGGCAACTAACCAGTAGGCTTTACTCAGGTCAAATCTGGGATCCAAACCTAAAGCCATGATCGATGCAGTTGCATTAGGAATACCGCCACCAGTACACATCACCATCAGGCCATCATCATTGGTGTAGATGTCATATTCACCCAAAGGAAAAGCATGCTGGTTTTTGAAATCACCTCTTTCTAACCACAGTTGCAGTTCACCAGCTTTGTCCCCGGTAGGCTCGCCAACTTCAAACATAGTCACCACCACGGCTTTAATTTGAGTGACCTCTGTAGAGGGAACGTCGGCAGCCATACTGTTCATGGCGTGCATCGAAAGTAAAACAAAGATTGTAGATTTAGCGTGCTTTAAAAAAGACATTTGTAGATTTATCCCGTATTAGTTAATATCAAAACCTGACCAAATGGTTAGCAAATTTTATGCCTTTTTATCGTTTCAGTTGTAACGGAGCAATGTAAACGTTGGGTGTATTTCGTCGGTAGGCCTTATTTACACAGGCGTTAACCCAAATGTGGATTTGCCAAAATCTCTGCTTAGCAGCAAAAAAGCAGTGTTATCACTCTGTGTTTTGTTTACCGAAGAGAACCCGAAACTGTGCAAGCGCCCGCTTTGGGTGCGTTGTTTTTTTAATGTTCATTCGTTATTCGATATTGATGTGAATCAGGGAGGTTTTAAAATGAAACGTATATTGTTGCTGATGATTGCTTGCTTGTTTGTGGCAGTGAATGCCTATGCCGATAAACCGGTTTATTACATTTATTTGGCTGGACCGGAAGTGTTTTTACCTGATCCTGTTGGTGCCGGAAAGCAGAAGCAGCAACAGATCCAAGCACTCAATCAATCTGAGCAATGGCCATTTGAACTGGTCGGCTTATATCCGCTTGATAATGAAATCCCCGACTTTAAGCCGGATTATGAGACTGGACTGCGTATTTATTACGAAAATTTAAAGTTGATGGATAAAGCTGATTTCATCGCAGCCAATATGGTGCGATTTCGTGGGCCAAGCATGGATGTGGGAACAGCTTTTGAAATGGGTTATATGCGTGGTTTGAACAAGCCAGTATTTGCCTATTATGAAAGTGAGCCATTTTATGGAACGATTGAAGTGGCTGGAATTTATGCTGACAGAGTGGGGGAGTATTTCACCCTCGCTCCAAATGACCCTCATCGAGATATTGATGGACAATCGGTCGAAAATTTTAATATGCCCGATAATTTGATGATGATTGGTGCGTTGGAGTCGGGTGCTGGGCAAATCGCCGTTGATTTTGACAGCGTCATTAAGGACATCGCAGCCTTTATACAAAAAACCGAATGAAACGGAACTGTTCAGCCGTGTATGTTATTGAACAAATTGTACGTTCGATAAACGGGATAAGAATAACTCACGTGCTTTCTCAGCATTGACTGTGTCGGCAAAACGATTGAGCTTAACCGCTTTCCAGTCGCCGTCACGTTCGTTCATTGGAGGGATTGCTGCGATGGTTTGACCTAAAGCAATTCCTTCTGAAGCCACACGAATAGCCGCTGTTTTGGTGGTGAATAATTGTGGATCGATAACATACAATAAAGCGGCCGGATCATGGACATAAAACCCCTCGGTGACCCCATTAGAACGGTAAAAATCGAGGTAAAACTGACTGAAGTCGCGAATAAAACCACCTGCAACAGGGGTGGCCTGTTCGATTGACTTGAGATCATGATCATTGACTACGATCTTTGTGGTGACATCTAAACCGATTGCCACGACATCCCAGTCTGCTTGAAATACGATGTCAGCGGCATGAGGATCGCCGATTATATTGGCCTCTGCAACCGGCGTGACATTACCAGTAACCTCAAACGCACCGCCCATTAACACCAAGCGTTTAATGCGGCTGGGTAATGTGGGATCCAGGCGTAATGCCAGAGCAATATTGGTTAATCGACCAACGGGAACCAGTGTTAACTCATTGGGATAAAGTTTACTTTGCTGAATAATAAATTCAGCAGCAGTGATATCAGCAAGAGGGGCTTTTGCCTGTTCTGGCATATCGATATCACCGAGCCCATTAAGCCCATGAACAAAGTCTGCCGGTGGCTCCGGCGGAATTACCAATGGAAAGCCGGCACCTTGAACAACAGGGATATCTAAACCGGTTCTTTCGATTAGATAGCTGGCATTTCTGGTACTGTTTTCAATGGTGGCATTTCCATATGTGGTGGTGATGCCTAGCAGATCAATCTCTGGTGAAGCGATGGCAAATAAGATCGCCATTGCATCGTCAATGCCGACATCGGCATCAATAATAATTTTTTCGCTGGCGTGAATTGGGGCAGAAAATAAGCTGAACAAAAAAAAGGGTACTGCTAAAACGCCGGTATATTTTTTTACAGTGTTCAAAATCCATTCCTCTTAATAATTTTTTATAAGCTGTCTAAAAACCACTCTAAGGTCGTATTAATGACTTGTTCGGCCGTAGTTTGGTCTTCCTCAAGCACCCCAAATATATGATCTGCACCCTCAATAATGATGCCCTGTTTATGTTTACCAGCAGCGCTAGCAACATAAGCATTTGTATAGAACGAAGAGAAATCCTCGCTGCCAGCAATGGCTAAATATGATCCGGAATATTTTTTGATTTCATCGCTTAATTTATAGTTATCTAATGCAGTGAAGAAACCGTGTCCCAAAGAGACTTTTCGCCAGCCTAAATCAATGTCCACTCGACCATGTTTGGCCGCATGGTCAAAATTATCCTGACCCCGTAAAGACAGGAAGTCTTGATGAAAATCCCCAACAGACGACCATGTTACCAACGATTTATAACGAGCAGGATGCTGTGCTGCTGTAACGATGGTGATGCCACCACCTAAACTAAACCCAACAATCCCCATACGGCTGGAGTCGATCCACTGCTGAGTATTGAGATATTGATATGCTGTTTCAGCATCTTCAAGCATGGTTTCAATAGAGCTCTGTTCCATGCTGAGAACAGTGCTATTGCCATTACCGAGGAAGTCGATACGTAACGAGGCTATACCCTTCTCACATAAACGTTTGGCTAATCTTTGGTACAGATTTCCTACTTCATTTTTGGAGCTGGCAAAGCCATGCAACATTAATACTGCTGGTATGGGGCTGGCAGCTTCTGGTTGACAGATAATGCCTTCAATCCCTGTATCCAGGCTTACGGATGCTTCTTTATATAAGGAATCGGCAACGCTGATGTATGGGCTTAGTAATGAGCAGAAGGCAATAAAGATACCAGGCAATAGTGTTTGTGATTTCATAGCGTCTTATTTGAGAGAAGAAGATAAGGTCTATCAAGAATAAATCACATTCTGACTTTTTGGACAAGTTTTATTACGGGTGGGGTTTTCATTTTGATAATATCGAATGCGCAGAAATTACATTGAATATTTCCACACTTAAAGGAGCTGCGTGATGAAACATCTATTTACGACAATAATGGCAGTAATGATCGGTACATTGCTATCGATGAGCACTTACGCCGATCAAGAAAGTATTGATTATGCTGTTGTTGCTCCAGAGCTAAGACAAGCCGCGCAAAATATTAACCTGCCACCGATTACGAAAGAGCTGCTTAAGCACCGGCAACCCCCAACACCCTGGACAGGAGCTCAAAATTCCGAGGTATCAGTTACACAACGGAACATTCCGAGCACTGTTAAAACAGATCCGGACATCACTATTTACATTATCAATGCTGAAAAAGGGGCAAACAGACCCGGAATTTTGCATACGCATGGAGGCGGTTTTGTGATGGGATCCGCCCAGAATGATATTGCTAAATTACAAACACTGGCGAGCCAACTGGATTGTGTCATTGTGACGGTGGAATATCGCTTAGCTCCTGAAACAACTTATCAAGGCTCGATAGAAGACAACTACAGTGGATTATTGTGGATGCACAATAATGCCAGTGAATTAGGTCTGGATAACAATCGAATTGCTGTTATGGGTGAGAGTGCTGGTGGCGGGCATGCAGCCTTGTTGGCAATTACTGCCAGAGATCGCCAACAAGTGCCTGTGATGTTTCAAATGCTGATTTATCCGATGTTAGATGATCGCACCGCCACGTCACGTGAGGTTCCTGACCATATCGGCCAGATCCTCTGGACCAGAGAATACAACCGGATTGCCTGGGAAGCCTTTCTCGGCCAAACATCCGGTGTCGATGATGTTCCGCATCAAGCTGTTCCTGCCAGAACGAAAAGTGTTGCAGATTTACCACCTGCATTTATAGGTGTAGGCAGTATTGATTTGTTTGTAGAAGAAGATATCGGCTATGCACTACGTCTGATCAATGCAGGGATAACAACCGAATTAATGGTAATGCCGGGGGCCTACCATGCTTTCGACTGGCTAGCACCTGAGAGCCGTTTAACCAAGCAGTTTAATGAGCGGATTGTAGCTGCTTTACAGCAGGCATTTAACCCAACGGTCAAATAGTTACGATCAGGGTTTGTTACTCCAGATACAGCCCCAAAAAGTGTTTGCGATATAAATGCTACAAATAAGTCACTCTGTGGCAAAAATGAGAATAATTGGTGCGAAACTGTGTTCAGGTGCACAGTTTTGGAACAAAAAGGAGTCGTTTTTTTAGTAAACCATTTGGATAGTTTACGAGAGTTGTGAATTTATTTTTTCTGGTTAATCCACTGTAAATAAAGGATTGTCCGCTGTTTTTTGTAGATTTATTAAAACCTGTCCACGTGGACAGGTTTGTGGCATGGGATTTGCTCAAGAGTTAATGTTCGTTAAATCTAGTAAATATTCAGCGCGGGATATTTACACATTAATGTCGTTGAGGAGTCATGTTATGAGAAGTTATCTTAGGGCAGCTGGATATGCAGGGGCACTAAATATATTAGTTGGTTTAACTAGTGGCGCAGCTTTTGCTGAAGATGTGGTTGAGCTGGATACAGTCGTCACGGAAGACACCGTTGAAGATATTGGGTTAATTTTTACTGATCCAGTCGATTCTATTTTTGGTTTTAATAAAACCATTGAAGAAACTCCGCGTTCGGTATCAACAATAAGCGCCGAAACGATGTCGCGTTACGGTATGACCAATCTTAACGATTTGGTTATCTTGGCTCCCGGTACCTTTACTCAGTCATTTTTTGGTGTCGCTGGTTCGTTAGATGTCAGGGGAACACCTGGCGAAACGTATTTCCGCGGTATGAAACGCTTAGATAACCCAGGTAACTATCCAACCCCGATTGGTGCTTCAGATCGTATTGATATTGTTCGTGGTCCAGCTTCTCCGATTATGGGGCCATCTAAAATCGGTGGTTATCTCAACTTTGTACCTAAATCATCGCGTGCAGAAACAGGACAATACCTAGATAAAGACACCGGCCAATTGTCTATTACGACAGGTAGCTGGGATAAGAAGATTATGACGGGTGAGATTGGTGGCCCGGTTGATCTTGGTGATAGAAATGCAGGCTATTACGTTTATTTTGAACAGGAAAATTCTGGTTCTTATTATGAAAATACAGAAACCGATCAATCGATTTTCCAAGCGTCGTTTAATACCGAGTTAAGCGATACAACACGAATCGAATTTGGTGGTATGTACCATAATTTTGAAGGTAACCAGGTTGCTGGTTGGAACCGTGTCACACAGGATTTGATTGACAACGGAACTTACATCACCGGTCAGGCCCAATCATTAGATACCAATGGCGATGGTTCAATTTCACATGACGAATATAATGCTGTCTTCGGTGGTATCAACACTTGGCTTGGTAATAATCCTGGATCCCTTACAGATGCCACTGTAAACCCTGCCTTTAATTTAGAAAATCCCGGCACTGCAAAATTAAAACGTAGTCAGGTATTAGTGGCGGAAGATGATAAATTAACCAATGAAGACTATCTGCTTTATTTTGATTTAGAACATGACTTTAATGAAAAGTTATCTCTAACCAACAAGGTGTTTTATGAAACCTATGAAAGTCTGAGTGAAAACGCCTACGGTTTTGCTCAATTCCATGATAGTTCGGTATTTGAAGAGAAGGTGATTTTAAGTTACGTCAATCAAGGAGAACGGGTTAAGTCATCTTATCAACTTTCACCTTCTGTTCGTTACACCAAATTTAAACACGGCGATGATTTCACTCACGAATTTTTTGACCGTCGTGATTTGACTGGGCCTTCTACCGCGCGTGATCGTAGATTATTAGCGACCAGAACAGGTCAGGACTATGATAACTACGATGATGGTTATTACATTGATTACGGATTAGCATTTTTAGCTGATTATGAGTTTGATTTTGGTCTGGGTTTATTAGCCGGGATTCGTGAAGACTACATTAAAGCTAAAAGTAAAACACCTGAAGGTATCTTGTGGACAAGCGATGGCAGTACCAGTGCAGCACAGAGTGAGTCTGGTAGCTCAAATGGTACTTCCTGGACATTAAGTGCAAACTATAAAACTGATTATGGTTTAACACCTTATGTCACTTTCTCTGAGCAGTTTACCGTGGTCGCTGGTCAAGGTTCAGAGCTTACCGCATCGAATATTGCTGCGGATGCATTTACCGATACCTCTGAATTACAGGAAGTGGGTATTAAAGGTAATTTCCTGGATGGTCGTTTGTTTATGGCTTTATCGCATTACAAGCAAAAACGTACCGACACCAACTCTCAATCAATCGTGACCAACTCAACTTCCGAAACCAAAGGAACAGAGTTTGAGTTCCGTTTTCTTGCAACAGACCAGTTAAGCTTTACCGGTGCGTTTACTCACCTCAAAGTGCTTAACTTGACCACTAAAGAAAACAACGGGCAATTTAGTTTCTACGGGGCTGATGACTTAACCGGTGTTACCGATCCATCGTTAATTTATGGTGGTCAGTATATTGGTACGCCGACAGGGAGCAACTATAAGCAAGGTCTTCCTGAAAATAGCTACTCGTTAAGTGCTGCCTATGACTTTAAAAATGGCTTTGTTTCAACCTTAAGTTACTTCCATGCTGACTCTGTTTACTCTGGTCATTCGCAAGCGGTTAAATTGCCTGCCTATGATTTGTTTAATGCTGGCTTGAGCTATAACACCAAAAAGTGGGGTATCTCAGCAATGGTTAAAAACTTAACGAACGAAAAGTATTTCCGTTCAAACTTCCCGGACTTGTTCGGTTCTCAAATTGTTCTACCAGAGTTACCACGTAACTACAGCATCACGGCGACTTATAAGTTCTAAGTTGCTGGTCTGATGTTGGGTAAAGGATTGCCTGTCTAATCGAGTGACTCCCCGGTTTTACCATCGTAAAACCGGGGAGTTTTCTCAAATAACTAGATTCAACAACCACGTTTTAATTTAGTTGGCTTACACGGCTTAATTCATCTTAAAGGTAGTTCTGATGAAATACGGGTTAGACGATAGTGCATTAGTTGATGATGTTGAAGGGCTTAATTCGAAGTTGTTATTCAGGCTTGAAGATAAACCACCCATTTGGCAAGCAAGTCTCACGGCTTTTCAACATTTCTTAGCCATTTTTGTCAGCATTATGACGGCACCGCTGCTGGTGTGTATAGGCATGGGCTTAGGTCCGGCAGAGACTAACTTCATTATCAGTTCATCCCTTTTTGTTTCAGGTATCGGTACCATCATTCAGGTGGTCAGATTTGGCCCAATCGGGGCTAAATTATTATGTATACAAGGCACTAGTTTCACCTTCATTGGTGCACTTATTCTGGCATCAGCAAGTTTGCAGGACAGATACGATATTCATCAAACCTTGGGAATATTATTCGGTTCAGCAGCAGCTGGTGGTCTCACGGTTATGCTGGCAAGTTTGTTTTTAACCAAATTAAAAACGATTCTTACCCCAACAGTAACGGGCGTTGCTGTGGTGCTATTAGGTATTTCTTTAGTCTCTGCAATGTTTGCAAATTTGACACGAGAATATCAGCAGACGGTTGCAGCCAATCATTCAACAACACCATTTTTTATTATGTCTATTGGTGTGGTGTTGATCATTTTATTATTCACCCGCAGTAAAAGCCCTTGGCTTAGGTTATCCGCTATCAGTATTGGCTTAGGCGTGGGTTATTTATTTGCCTTGCTAACAGGGCAGGTCAATTTTGCTCCCTTGGCTGAGCTACCGTTAGTGTTTATCCCACAGGTTTTTAACTACCCTTTTGGCTTTGACTGGGGGGTGTTTTTTATTTTACTACCGGTTTATTTTGTCACGGTGGCAGAATCAATTGGCGATATCACCGCCACTTCAACGTTATCCCGACAACCGATAAATACACCATCATATTGGCAGCGGGTTCGCTGCGGGGTGATGGCGGATGGCTTTAATTCGGTTATCGCGTCTATCTTCAGCTCTTTTCCAAGCACCACATTCAGTCAGAATAATGGGGTGATTAGATTGACCGGCGTTGCCAGTCGTTATGTTGGACTTTATGTTGCTCTGTTTTTGATCTTGGCCTCAATGTTTCCCATTCTGGGGGGCTTATTTCAGGTTATGCCTGGGGCACTGTTATTTGGTGCGTTGGGGCTTATGTTTGCATTGATTTGTGTTTCTGGTTTTCAGATTATTAAATCAAGCAGCAATAATGTCCGTAGCTGGAGCATTGCAACGGCGACGATCTTTACAGCTTTAAGCCTGAGCCATTTTGCTATGGGAATCGACACGCTAAGCCCTCAGGTAGCAATATTTTTACAAACCCCCATTGCGACCGGAATTGTGATTGCGGTTTTGTTAGAAAAATTTACACCACAGTCTACTAATCAAATTGCATACTGAGCGAGGATAAAATGAACTACTTTATGGGATGTTGTGCAGGGCTAATGATAATGAGTCAGGCAATAGGAGCGGAACCGGTGACAAAAGAGCAAGTGATGGAAATATTGGACTTAAAAAGTCATGTCGAGGGTGGTTATTTTAGACGCACTTTTGAAGCATCTCATCGCCCTAAAATTGATTTCGGTGATGGTCCGCGATTCAGCATGACCTCAATCTATTATATGTTGACGGATACCTCGCCAATTGGTCATTGGCATTTCAATAAATCAGACATCATTCATTATTATCACCTGGGTGGTGCGATGACCTATTATCTGATTGATGCGGACGGTACGGTAGAAACAGTGGTATTGGGCCCTGATATTTTAAATGGAGAGCAACTGCAGTTTACCGTTAAAGGTGGTATCTGGAAGGCGTCAACGCTTAACCCTGGTGCGACATATGGTTTATTAAGTGAAGCTGTGGCCCCTGGATTTGAATATATGGATACGACCTTAGGCACCGAAGCTGTTTTATTGGAACAATTTCCCCAACATGCCGATTTGATTAAACGGTTCAGTCTACGCTGAGTGTTTAGCCAAATTGCAATTGCTGTGCTTTGGCGTGATGTTTTTGCATCAGTGATTCAATATCGAGATCGTTTATCGCACCATGGCTTACTCGCCAATTACCGGCTACCATCACATGTTCTGCTTTGTGAGCACCACATAACAGCAATGCGGCAAGCGGATCACCATGGCCGGAGAAACGCATTTCATCGAGTTTAAACAGTGCCAGATCGGCTTGTTTGCCAACGGCAATTTCACCGATATCACTACGTCCCATAATGTTGGCTCCGCCTTGCGTTGCCCAACCGAATACTTTTTGATGAGTTATTGATGAAGCAGGGTACTTCAGGCGTTGGATAAATAAGGCCTGACGTAACTCCTGAATCATATTTGATCCATCATTAGAGGCCGAGCCATCGACCCCTAAGCCAATAATGGCTCCAGCTTGTTCTAACGCTAACGAATGGCAAATACCACTCGCCAATAACATGTTTGAGCTAGGGCAGTGGCTGATTCCGACGTTGTGATGGCCTAGTTTCGTGATTTCGTCAGCAGTGAAGTGAATACCGTGAGCCAGCCAGACATCGGGGGCCAGCCAACCAACATCTTCTAAATATTCGACGGGACGTTTACCAAACTGGGCTAGGCAAAAATCATTTTCATCATTGGTTTCACCCAGATGGGTATGAAGTCTCACACCATATTGTCTTGCGAGCTCTGCACTGCTACGCATTAATTCGGGCGTTACTGAAAAAGGAGAGCAGGGGGCAAGCGCAATTTGCATCATCGCACCTTCCTGGGCTTGATGATAACGCTGGATGACGCGCTCAGAGTCCGCTAGAATCGTATCGTGATCCTGTACAACATGATCAGGTGGCAGGCCTCCATCCTTTACACTCAAGCTCATCGACCCACGGGTAAACAAAGTTCTCATATTCAGTGGTTTTGCAGCTTCAACCTGAATATCAATGGCATTGGGTACGCTTTGAGGAAATAAATAATGATGATCGGCAGCGGTGGTGCATCCCGACAGTAACAGCTCAGCAAGACCAAGCTGTGAACTCAGATAAATGGCTTCTTCATCCAGATTAGCCCAAATGGTGTACAGACTGCGTAACCATGGAAACAGATCTTTATTTAATGCTGAAGGACAGGCTCTGGTCAGGGTTTGATAAAGGTGGTGATGACAATTAATCAAACCCGGCAAAACAACACATTCCGAACTGTCGAAGGTCTCATCGTATATAACAGTGGGTGTTTTTCCCTTTGCTACAAGTTCGACAATGATGTTGTCCTTGATGACAACGCCACCCCCAGCATCGGAATCATTACCGGTCCAGATTGCTAAAGGGTTTTTAATCCAGATTGTTCTTGCCATTGCTAATTCTTAATTTAAAGTTTTTCGTGAGAAGGTTTTAAGCCCACACCCGTCAGGATGATTGAGGATAAAAATCGGCTTGAATTGAGGATGTCTTCTTCTTCATATTCCGCTCGATTCATAATGGTTAAGACTTGTGTTTCAAAGTCAGCGTAATGCTGGGTGGATGACCAGATAAGAAAAATCAAATGCACAGGGTCAACATTTTTCATTTTTCCTTGATCCATCCAGGTTTGGAAAACTTTGCTTTTCTCTCTTACCCAGTTACGCATATCCATGCGGATATAGTCTTTTAAGTGGGGAGCACCTTGAATGATTTCCATGGCAAAGAGTTTAGATGCCTGAGGAAAGCGATAGGCAAGTTCTACCTTGGTGTAGATAAACTGTTCCAGTACTTTTGCAGGATCATCATCGACACTGACGCTATCCATCACCGAGTTCCAGCTGGCAATGATTTTGGTCAGCACTTCTGAATACAGTTTTTCCTTACTGGTGAAGTAGTAATGAATATTCGCTTTGGGTAAGCCTGCTTCATCAGCAATCGCCTGCATACTCGCCCCACCATAGCCTCTTTCGACAAACACTTTTTCGGCTGCTTGAAGAATAACTTCGGTACTTTTCTTTCTCGGCTTGCTTGAAGATTTCATGTTTTCTTTTTTGGCCATAAATTATTTCTTTTTATATCGATTTAGTCAGCTTTATGTTTTCAGTATAACATCATGGTGTTTTTACTACCTCTTGCACGTTAACGCAATGATTTATGTTTATTTATCGATTAAATGGTCAAGTCTGATTGGCAAGGGTGTTTTGTATTAATTAATAATTGCTGATTAAGAATAACCAGATAGAGTCATTTTTTCATGCAAGCATGCTTGATTTTAGTCACTGAATTAACCGCTACAAAACTTGACTGATTAACGCTCAGATTGTTTGTTTCAACGAATTAATAGACTTTAATTGAAAAATTAACGGTCTCGGTGTAAAAATATAACCATTTGGTCAGAAAATTGCATTAAACCCACCAGAGATGTTGAATGAGTTGATTCAACGTTAAGCCTTGATAGGCTGCAAAAGTATTAAATTCGGGTGTTTAAATGATTAAATTTATGTTGAATGGTGAGTGGGTTACCGAGTCGGATATCGATCCAACTTTGAGCGTGTTGCGCTACCTTCGCACTAAAAAAGGTCTAACAGGAACCAAAGAAGGCTGTGCATCTGGGGATTGCGGAGCCTGCACGTTATTAATTGGTGAAGTAAATGCCGACAGAGCAACTTACAAAGCGGTAAACAGTTGCATCACTCTGTTAGGTGATCTTCATGGCAAGCATATTGTCAGTGTCGAGGGAGTGAATGCATCTGCTGAGGTGCACCCGGTTCAAGCGTGTATGGTTGAACATCATGGGTCACAGTGCGGTTTTTGCACGCCTGGTATTGTGATGTCTTTAGTTGGCTTGAGAGAAAAGCAACAAAGCTGTTCGCGGGCTGATGCATTAGAAGCATTGTCTGGAAACTTATGCCGTTGTACCGGATATCGTCCGATTGTCGATGCCGCCCTTGCATCATTCCAGCAGTCCGATGTGAACAATGTGATTAATGCAACAACGGCCTGGCAAATACCCGAGCTGGAAAGCTGTGCCAGTTTGCAAAGTGAAAAGGGCAGTTATTTTGCTCCGCAGCATGAAGCCGAATTAAAAACCGTATTAGCCGAAAATCCACAGGCCAGATTTGTTGCGGGTGCGACCGATTTAGCTTTGGATATTACTCAACAATATAAGACATTCGATTGTCTGGTATCGCTTAGCAATGTGGCTGAATTATCCGAGCTTAGTGAGGCGGGTGACGTTTTAAATATCGGTGGTGCTGCTACCTATAGTGCCGTTATGCCATGGTTGAAGACATGGTATCCACAAGTGGTCGAATTATTTGACAGGATTGGTTCGCTGCAAATACGTAACCGGGGCACGATTGGAGGCAATGTCGCTAATGCTTCACCTATCGGTGATACCCCGCCGATTTTATTGGCGCTGGGAGCTTCGCTGGAGTTAGCTACGGTTAACTCGCGTCGACTGGTGGCGATCGATGATTTTTTTAAAGGCTATAAACAAACGGTTCTAAAGGCAGGCGAATATATTCGGACCATATCGATTCCCAAGCCTAAAGCCGATACACAGCTAAAGTTATACAAAGTCTCCAAGCGTTATGACGATGATATTTCTGCTGTGATGGCGGCGTTTTTCTTCAAAATTGAGCAAGGCATTATCAGTGAAGCCCGTTTAGCGTTTGGCGGTATGGCGGCAATACCCAAATATGCTGAGTCAGCCCAGGCAAGTTTAATTGGCAAGGCAATGAGTGCTGATACTTTATCAATCGCGATGGCAGCGCTAAACAATGACTTCGCACCAATGACCGATGTCCGCGCTACCGATAAATATCGACTAAAAGTCGCTCAAAATTTATTACAGAAAGCGTTTGCAGAGATCAACGAATCGATGGAGATTGGAGTGTTTCATTATGCGTAATCTCACCGATAACTTAGATAGAAACAAACGACAAGCCAAAGGTGTTGCGGGTCAATCGGTTGTCCATGAAAGTGCGATGAAGCAGGTGATGGGCAAAGCGGAATATATAGATGATATGGCGGAGTTGCCCAATACATTACATATTGCGGTAGGTGGCAGCGCGCATGCTCATGCCAGAATCAGCCATCTTGATTTACAAGCTGTGCGAGATTCAGAAGGCGTTGTTGATGTGATGACCTGGCAGGATATTCCCGGTAAACGCATTATCGGTGCTGTGATCCATGATGAAGAACTGCTGGTGAAAGATACCGTCGAGTATGTTGGCCATCCAATTTTTGCGGTTGGTGCCACATCAATTGAGCTCGCCCTGCAAGCTGTGCAAAAAGCCGTAGTGGAATATGAGGTGTTGCCAGCTATTGTCGATGTTCCAGCAGCCATGGCCAATAACAGTTTTGTATTGCCAAAACATGTGATGAAAATGGGCCAGGTAGAAACGGCTCTGCAATCAGCCGCTCATCGTATAACTGGTGAACTTATGGTGCGCGGACAAGAACATTTTTATTTGGAAGGGCAAGCGTGTTATGTCTTACCAACCGAGGATGGTGTGCATGTGCATACTTCGACCCAACATCCTTCCGAAGTGCAAAAAATGGTTGCTGAAGTATTAGATCTACCGTTTCACAAAGTGACTGCTGAAGTGCGTCGAATGGGCGGCGGTTTCGGTGGTAAAGAATCACAGGCAGCTCATCTTGCCTGTATTGCAGCCTTATTTACTAATAAGCATGGACGTCCGGCGAAATACCGGATGGTGCGGCGTGATGATATGGTGGCAACGGGCAAACGTCATGACTTTTTGACGCATTATGATGTTGCGTTTGATGAGCAAGGCATGTTGCAGGCGGTGAAAATGTCGTTGGCAGGTCTGTGTGGCTATTCTGCGGATCTGTCTCAGGGCATTGTCGATCGCGCCATGTTTCATGCTGATAATGCCTACTATTTGAATAATGCCGAAATTACCGGTCTTTTCTGTAAAACCCATACTGTTTCAAATACTGCATTTCGTGGTTTTGGCGGCCCTCAGGGTATGGCAGTTATTGAAGCGATAATGGATCGGATTGCCGTTGAAACCGGTGAGGATCCGCTGACTATTCGTAAACGTAATCTGTATTGCCAGCAGCGTAATCAGACACATTATGGACAGACGGTAGAGCAGCATATCCTGCACGATATGATGGAGCAGCTGGAACAATCCTCTGATTATTGGGCACGTCGTCACGCGATTAATGCTTTTAATAAAAGCAGTCGTTATGTGAAGAAAGGAATGGCGCTGACACCGGTTAAATTTGGTATTTCATTTACCGTGAAACACCTTAATCAGGCCGGCGCTCTGGTGAATATTTATACCGATGGTTCGATTAATGTGAATCATGGCGGCACTGAAATGGGGCAAGGTTTGTACACCAAAGTGGCGCAGATTGTGGCCAATGAATTTCAAGTTGATCTTGAAAAGATCATGGTGACCAGCACCCGAACCGATAAAGTGCCAAATACCTCTCCGACGGCGGCATCATCTGGAAGCGATTTAAACGGTAAGGCCGCTCAGAATGCCTGCATCAATATTAAAGCCAGATTGGTTGAATTTGCTGCTGAGCATTTTGGCTTGCCAGCACAAGCAATTTTATTTGTGGATAATCAAGTGTTATTGGGCGAAGCCAGTATGCCTTTTGCGGAGTTTGTCCAGCTTGCCTATACCCATCGGGTACAGCTCAGTTCAACCGGTTTTTATAAAACGCCTACTATTCATTATGACCGTGAAACCGGAAAAGGTAAGCCGTATTTCTATTTTGCTCACGGCGTTGCCTGTTCAGAAGTTCAGATTGACACCTTAACCGGCGAATACAAAGTAACACGCGTAGATCTTTTGCATGATGTCGGTAAATCGCTGAGCCCTGGTATTGATATCGGTCAGATTGAAGGTGGATTTGTTCAGGGTATGGGCTGGGTGACCAGTGAGGAATTGCTATGGAATGATAAAGGCCATCTGCTTTCCAATGCCCCTGCAAACTATAAAATCCCCACAGCCTTTGATGTGCCTGAAGCCTTCCATGTCAAACTATATAAACAGGACAATCATGCCGATACCATCTATTCGTCAAAAGCGGTTGGCGAGCCACCATTAATGTTGGCATTGTCGGTTTGGTGTGCTCTCAGAGATGCCTGTGGCAGTGTCGCAGAGCATAAAATCAGTCCATATTTACCTATTCCAGCTACGCCTGAACAAGTGTTGTGGGCGGTAGAGTCGGCACAACAGGCCATTGCCCAATGAGTAAACTGACTTGGGCACAAGCTGTCCGTAATAATCAACAACATAATGTCGCTTACGCATTATTAACGGTATTGGGTATCGAAGGCTCATCACCGCGGGATCATGATGCCAAAATGGTGGTCAGTGAAACGGAGATATGGGACACCATCGGCGGTGGTCGATTAGAGCATGACATGATCGACTATGCCCGAGAATTGTTGAAGATAAAGGATCGTCATAATGAGCTGAAACAGTTCATTCTCGGGCCTGAAACCGGCCAGTGTTGTGGCGGTAAAATCACCATTTTATTTGAAATATTTCCCAATGAACCGTTCACCTTAGCGGTGTTTGGTGCCGGACATATTGCCCAGCGATTGATGCCATTACTCGATGAGTTGCCCGGTAAAAAAATATGGGTAGATCAGCGTGCCGAATGGTTGGAAAAACTGCCACTCAATGACACTGAAAAAGTGCTGACCAATAATCCTGTTGAAGTTGCAGAATCGCTTCCTATGGGATTTTCAGGCTTGGTTTTTACCCATGAACATACTCTGGATTTTCAGTTAATCGAAACCATGTTGAAACGGGATGATGCCAGCTATGTAGGTTTGATTGCCTCTAAATCAAAAGTTGCACGGTTTAAATCCATTTTGCGCGACGAAGGTTTAACGGAACTGCAGATTAGTAAATTAACAGCGCCGGTAGGCTTGTCGGAGATCCCTGGCAAATTACCCGTTGAAGTTGCGGTATCGATTGCTGGTCAATTGATACAGCTGAGACATCACTTAATTGGCAACCGCAGCAATAGTACAAATAGCACCAAGCGCGGCTTGAATATGAACCAGATCAAGAGTGGATTATGACTGTCAGTGAATTTAATGCACTTTCCGCTGATGTAGCCTGCGACTTTTTAATGAGCTGCTGCTATTGCCGTAATTGGGCACAGAAGGTTATTCAATTAAGACCGTTCGAGGATTATGTAAGCGTCGAAAACGCATGTGTCGCGGTATGGACCGAAATGACTGAAGCAGATTATCTCGAAGCTTTTGGTCACCATGCCAAAATCGGTGATCTACAGAAATTAAAAGACAAATTCAGCACGGCGACCAAAGAGCAAGGTCAGGTTTTGCAAGCCGATGAGAATGTCATCACGGCATTGTATGAAGGCAATCAACGTTATGAACAACAGAACGGCTTCATTTTTATTGTCTGTGCCAGCGGCAAATCTGCTGAAGAAATGTTGGCGATTTTAACGCAACGCTTGGCCAATTCACGTGATACCGAGCTGGCCAATGCAGCTCGCGAGCAGGAAGCGATTATGAAATTACGTTTGGCGGCTAAGTTTGCTGAAACAGGAGAGTCAAAATGAAAGCGCCGATTACCACCCATGTTTTGAATTTAGCTGATGGCAAACCGGTACAGGGGTTAAACGTCAGTTTGTATAAGAAAAATGATGATCAGTGGCTGTTACTGGATCAGGCTGTAACAGATGCTGATGGTCGCATTGGCAATTGGCTTCAGGACACGCCATGCGAAGCAGGTGTTTATCGCATTTTATTTCTGACACAGGCTTATTTTGACTCGATCAATCTGGAGACTTTTTATCCGGAAATAAGCATCCATTTTGCCCTGAGCGATCCGCATGCTCATTACCATGTCCCGCTATTGTTGAACCAATATGGTTATTCCACATATAGGGGGAGTTAAAAAAAGCATGCGCTACGCAATTCGTGCAGATTTTCTGCACTTTACCGATGAGCCTGATGCAAAACAGCAAACAGGCTATAGCTATATCCAAGATGGTTTGCTGATCGTCAACAATGGCCTGGTTGAACAGTTGGGCCTGGCAAGTGAGTTACAACCGCTATTGGAAGATGATGTGCTGGTGGATGAGAGTAACAAGGGAAAGTTAATCATTCCTGGAATGATTGATGCCCATACCCATTATCCACAAATCGATATGATCGCCTCTTATGGTGAACAGTTACTGGATTGGTTAAACACTTATACGTTTCCGGCAGAAATGCGGTTTGGCGATAAACGCTATGCACGTGACGTTGCAGAGCGGTTTTTACACGAATGTTTTATTAACGGCACCACCACGGCGATGGTGTTTTGTTCAAAACACCCTGAATCTGTTGATGCGTTTTTTGAGGTGGCCAGCCAATACAAGGCAAGAATGATTGCTGGCAAGGTGATGATGGATCGCCACGCCCCGGATCAGTTACTTGATACTGCTGAGCAAAGTTATTACGACACAAAAAGACTGATAGAAAAGTGGCATGGCTATGAACGTCTGTTTTATGCCATCACACCACGGTTTGCGCCGACATCAACTCCCGAGCAATTGCTTAACGCGGCAACCTTAAAACAACAGTTTGAGGATGTTTATATTCATAGCCATATTTCAGAAAACAAAGCTGAAGTTGCCTGGGTGAAGTCACTGTATCCGAACTGCGAGGGTTATTTGGATGTATACAAGCAGCATGGCTTATTGACTGACAGAACGGTGCTGGCACATGGGGTTCACCTTGAAGATACCGAACTGCAAACCATGGCGGAATATGGGGCAAGCATTGCTTTTTGCCCGACGTCTAATTTGTTTTTAGGTAGTGGCTTGTTTGATGTAGAACGCTGCAAGGCATTTGCTGTTGAATTTAGTCTGGCGACCGATGTTGGAGCTGGCACCAGTTTTTCAATGCTGAAAACGATGCGAGCCGCCTATGAGGTCGGGCAGTTACAAGGCCATAGTGTTCACCCGTTAACCGCGTTTTACTGGGTGACTTTAGGCAATGCAAAAACGTTAAAACTGGATAGTTATATTGGTAATTTTGAAAGGGGCAAGGAAGCAGATTTTATTGTGCTTAATCCCAACTCAACCAGTGTCATGAGCTATCGATATTCACTTTGTGAAACCTTGGAAGAAAAGCTGTTTGCAATGATGTGTTTGGGGGATGACAGGTTGATAGAAAAAACCTACATATTGGGGAAAAAGGTACATGACAAATCGATTGATTAAACGAGTTTTAATGATATGACGGCGTATCTATTAGACTGGTTAAGCCTCGTTTTTCGCTGGTTACACGTTATCGCTGGTGTTGCCTGGATTGGCGCATCATTTTATTTCGTCTGGTTGGATAATAATTTACGTGCACCGCCAGAATGGAAGAAACAAAAAGGCATAAAAGGCGATTTGTGGGCGATCCATGGTGGTGGTTTTTATGAAGTAGCCAAGTATGAATTGGGGCCGGAAAAAATGCCTCAAACCTTGCATTGGTTTAAATGGGAAGCTTACACAACATGGCTCACAGGCATGATGATGCTGTGGATTGTTTATTATGCCAATGCCCAGTCATTTATGATCAGCCCGACAACGGGGATCAGCAGTGCGAATGTGAGCATTATTGCCGGACTGGTAATGATTGCTGTATCGGTGTCTTTTTATGAACTGTTGATTCGCACGCCACTAGCGAAAAAAGGTCTGTATTTTGCCGTGGTGATGGTGCTGTTTTTTACCGCATTAAGCTGGTTGGCGTTTCAACTGTTTTCTCCCAGAGCGGCGTATATTCATATGGGAGCAGCCATCGGCAGTATTATGGCGGGCAATGTTTTTTGGGGCATCATGCCTTCTCAAAAACAGTTTGTGGCAGCTGTAAAAGCAAATATCCCTCCGGACAGCATTCAGATCCTGAAAGCCCAGCTTCGATCCTTACATAATAATTATTTCACCTTACCGGTGATTTTTATCATGATCAGCAACCATTATTCATTTGTTTACGCCAATGAATTGGGTTGGTTATGGTTGATTTGTATCGGGATAATTACTGCCTATGCCCGACATTATTTCAATCTGAGAAATAGAGGCATCACCAAGCCGAGCATTTTGGTCATCGCTTTCTTCGCGACACTGGTGCTGCTTATCGTTATGAAACCAGCAACTTATCAAGTCGCTGAATCTGCAACCGACGTTACCGATCAGCAAGTGATGCGAGTGGTTCAAACACATTGTATGAGTTGTCATGCTGCCAAACCGACCCAGGCCGGTTTTAACGCAGCACCAGCAGGTATTGTGCTGGAAACACCACAGCAATTATTTTCAGCAAAAGATCGGGTGCTGAATGCGACGGTTTATTCTGACTTTATGCCGTTAGGCAATATGACAGCAATGACTCAGGAAGAACGAGATCTGTTGGCCGCATGGTTGTTAAAAGACAAACATTAATTAAAGGATAGAAAGTGGCGCAGCTGATTGGAACCGCCGATATTTGTGATGATTACACTGATTTGGTCAGTGTCGCCTTGCCAGGCTTGAAAAGTTTCGGAGGAAAACCACGGGCGGCTGGCAGTATTCACATTATCAATATTGATGAAGAAAACAGCCAGGTCTGGCGAGTATTAGAGCAGGCCGGAAATAACCGAATTTTAGTGGTGAATAATAACGCTAAATATTGCGCAGTGTTTGGTGACCGAATGGCTACACTTGCTGTTGAAAACGGCTGGCAGGCGATTGTTGTGAATGGCTATGTTCGAGATATAGTGATTATTGCTGAAATGCCATTAGGTCTGTGGGCTTTGGGGGCGTGCCCTTATAAATGTCAGGGCAAGGAGTTGATTGAAAATTCAGCAGAAGCGGAGTTTCTAGGGTTGACGTTTTGCAGCGGCAACTACGTTTATATCGATCAAGATGGCCTGTTATTAACCCAAAACAAGCTGGATATTGAATTTGAGTAGGAAACAGTTATGAGAGATATGATCGGCTACGGATCCACGCCGCCAGATGCCAATTGGCCTGATAAAGCCCGAATTGCCGTGCAGTTTGTGATTAATTATGAAGAAGGTGGAGAGAACTGCATTTTACATGGTGATGCTGGCTCTGAAGCCTTCCTGTCGGAAATTATCGGCGCCCAGTCTTATGAAGGTGCCCGTCATATGTCGATGGAATCGATATACGAATATGGCAGCCGAGCGGGCTTTTGGCGACTGCATCGCTTATTCACCAAACACCATATTCCCGTCACTGTATATGGCGTAGCAACGGCACTGGAAAAGAATCCTGAAGCAGTTGCAGCGATGTTAAAAGCGGACTGGGAAATTGCCTCACATGGTTTGAAATGGATTCATTATCAACACGTCGATGAAGAAACTGAACGTCAACATATGCGTGAGGCGATTGATATTCACACTCGTGTGACAGGCTCAGCACCATTAGGCTGGTATACCGGCCGTGATAGCCCCAATACCCGTAAATTAGTCGCTGAGCAGGGAGGCTTTATCTACCACTCAGACTCGTATGCCGATGATTTACCGTATTGGTGTGATGAGTTTGCACAACCTTTGCTGACCATCCCCTATACGCTGGACAGTAATGATATGCGGTTTGCTTCACCGCAGGGGTTCAACACTGGCGAGCACTTTTATCAATATCTGAAGGACAGCTTTGATTGTCTGTATCAGGAAGGCGAAACCAGCCCGAAAATGCTCAATATTGGTTTACATTGCCGCTTAACAGGGCGTCCTGGTCGTTTTCAAGGGCTGGTGAAATTCATAGACTACATATTAGGGCACGATCATGTCTGGCTGGCACGTCGCATTGATATTGCTGAACATTGGCTGCGCCATCACCCTTACAAGAAATAAGACTGATGCTAAGTAACGACATGAAAACCTTTATCCAGGCATTACCAAAGGTCGAATTACATTTGCATCTGGAGGGCTGCCTGGAGCCTGAGTTTTTGTTTGAACTGGCTGAACGCAATCAGGTTGCAATACCTTTTAATAGTGTCGATGAAGTTGCAGCGGCCTATCAGTTTGATAATTTACAGTCCTTTCTGGATCTCTATTATCAGGCGTGTAATACGCTGTTAATCAAGCAAGACTTTTTTGATTTGACCTGGTTATATCTGCTGCGCTGCAAAGCTGAAAATGTGCGTCATGTTGAAGTGTTCTTCGACCCGCAAACCCATACGCAACGCGGTGTCAGTTTTTCAGTCGTAATCGAAGGTATCACGCAAGCCTTGCAGCAAGGCGAACAAGAGCTGGGAATTACCTACAAACTGATTATGTCGTTTTTACGCCATCTTTCAGAGCAATCAGCCTTTGAGACATTGGAACTGGCTCGGCCCTATTTAAACTTAATTGATGCTGTCGGACTCGATTCAGCAGAGTCCGGTAATCCGCCACAGAAGTTTGTTAACGTTTTTGCTAAGGCTAGAGAGCAAGGTCTGTTAACCGTTGCTCATGCCGGTGAAGAAGGGCCGGCGCAGTATATTCGGGATAGCATTGATTTACTCCAGGTGACACGTATTGATCATGGTGTGCGAATTACAGAAGATCCGGAGCTGGTCACCCAATGTATTGCATCACGTATTCCATTGACCGTCTGCCCGCTATCAAACCTTAAACTCTGTGTGTTTAACAGCATGGCCGATCACAATATTCTGGATTTGCTGGCAAAAGGTCTTTGTGTGACGGTTAACTCTGATGATCCAGCTTATTTTGGTGGATACATGAATGCGAACTATGAAGCCCTGGTCAGCGGGCTTGGTGCAACTAAGGCCCAGCTCAAACAGCTGGCATTAAACAGCATTGAAGCCAGCTGGATGTCTGACCAGCACAAGCAGGCGTTGATAGCTGAGATTGCGTTATTGAGCTAGGGCCTGTTTATCTTTCATAGCCGCCTCTGTTGTGACTGAAAATCCACCAATCAAGGCGCGAGGAGTGTAGTTTAGTCGTTCTAAATAAACGACGAGTAACGCAGACCGGCGCGCGCCTCCCTGGCGCGCCGGCATACCGTCCATCCTTGGACATAAGTGGTGGATTTTCAGCCACAACCCACAGGGCTGGGACTATTTTTCCGCCCTACGGCGTTGGAAATGACTTATGTAGAATAACTACACAGCATCATTTCCGCCTTGTATGACGAAAAAAATAGTTTCCAGCAGTGGTGGCTCTGAAAGATAAACAGGCCCTAGCAACTTTCAATTTAGTGACTATGCCTCCAGCTTTTATAAAAGCTTAGATTAATATTTAAATCCATGAACGTTCATAAAAACCGAGTGTAATTCCCTCTCAAATTAGTTTTAATCCCCGATTGCACAGCGTTATCCGTTTATGGGCTCATCTGATGCAAGTTCCGGCATTCTCTGCCATTAATATAAATGCCGCATTTACCCTTCTGATGCCTTTTGGAGTATCCGACTTGCAGGTCGTGGTCAAAGTCGATTTGAGTGACCTTAGAGGAGCTTATAAAGCCATCATTAGTTCGGTGTTTAGGAAGCCAGTCTATAAATCACGTGATCTTGGCTTTTGGTGATACCTATAGTAGTTCTGTTTGGGCATTGTTATGATAGCAGTGCGGTGACTACCCTGAGCCGATGCCATAACTCGGGCGCAATAATATTTCTTCAGTTTGCTGAAACAAGCTTAGCTATTGTCGGTAGTGCGCTGAGCATGATGTTGAGGAGTTGCCAAACCAAATAAAAAAGCCCCAGAGGCTTTCGCGTCTGAGGCTTTGGTATTCGTGGTGGCTCGACCTGGAATCGAACCAGGGACACAGGGATTTTCAATCCCTTGCTCTACCAACTGAGCTATCGAGCCAACAAGGTGCGGTATTAAACCCGTCCCTTAACTAGCTGTCAAGTCCTGTTAGTTGATGCAGGAAGTTATCCTTGTGACAATTATGTAGTCATGCTGTAATGCCGTGTGGTTTTTGCAGTGGGGCAACAAATAGATAATGAACACGAATAAACGGATTTTGTTGTGGATAGCCAGTGTTTTAGCGGTAGTGCTAGCGCTGTATTTTGTTTTGCCCTTTATTGATGAGCAAATCCAGCCGGATATCGACTCTAGTGAAAATTCTTCTGACGATGATGATGACGAGAATGAGTTAAATCATCGTTCTGCGCTCTCGGTTGAGCTGACCGAAGCAGCGCAGAAAATGGCTGCAATTAAAACCCAGAGGTTGATGGAGAGTTTCCTTACTCCGGAGCTGCGCGCGGTGGCGATAGTAATGCCAACCCAGGATCTGCGATTAGCTCGCTCGCGTTGTACAGAGCTTGAAATGAATCAGCGTCTCGCTCAGGTTAATGAACAGGGGATGAGCAAAGAATTATCACGACTTAAAACTCTGCAACAAGCCACCGGTAGTGTGGCATCAAAAGAAGTTCACTTCGCCCAAACCAATTTAACGCATGCTCAGGCTGAATTGGCTTTAAAGCAACAACTGGTCAACAACTGTCATGCCGAAATACGTCAGCAATGGCCGCAACCTATCGCTGATTGGGTGATCAAAGGCACTGATGACTTTAATTTGCTGATGACTAGGGAGCAGGCCTTACTTAAAGTCACTTTGCCGGTGAATCAAAGCCTGAATCAAAAGGTGAACACCATACGCTGGCAGCAAAATAATCCATCCGAAACCGTTGGCCAAGCCCAATTAGTTGCTGCTGCTTTTGCCGCTGATCCGGTATTAAGTGGCGAAACGTGGTATTTCCTCAATAAAACTTCACAATTAAGAGAAGGAGGCCAGTTGCAAGTCTGGGTGCCCAGTTCTGACGCGGCTTTATCCGGTGTCATCATCCCATATCAATCGGTTATCTGGTACGCGGGGCAACCCTGGGCATATCTGCGACTCGACGAAGAGCGTTTTCAGCGGATTTCATTGATTGACGGTATTGAATCGGTTGAAGGTATCTATCTGCAACATGGCATTTATCCGGGAGATGAAATAGTCACTGCAGGCGCTCAGACGGTGTTATCAGAAGAATTCAAATGGCAAATCCATGATGAAGACGATGATGATGACTAGCGGCCTCACTAGTCACTCCCACTTTGCTAACTAACAGGAACACGGATGCTCTCTCATTTGGTTGCTTTTTCGGTTCGGGCACGAGGCGTAGTGCTGGCACTAGCATTATTGATGCTGGGTTATGGTAGTTATCAGATTTATAAAGCCAGTCTGGATGTGTTTCCTGAATTTGCCCCGAAACAAGTCATTATCCAGACCGAGGCGTTGGGCTTTACCGCCGAACAGGTAGAAACGCTGGTCACCCAGCCTATTGAGAATGCTTTGGGTGGCTTACCGGATGTGATGTTTGTTCGATCCTCATCGACGCCCGGTTTGTCGGTGGTCATTATTACCTTTGAAGATCGCACCGATATTTATCTCAACCGCCAATTGGTTTCTGAACGTTTAATGCCGGCACAAGGCCAGTTGCCGCAAGGTGTCGGTCCTGCCCTGATGGTACCGCTTGAGTCGTCTTCCGGCACCATTATGACTATCGGCTTAACCTCAGATCAGCAAAGTTTGATGCGCTTGCGGGAAATGGTGGATTGGACTTTAACCCCCAGATTGCTTGCGGTAGATGGTGTGGCCGATATCAATGTGTTTGGTGGGGCTGAAAGGCAAATGCAAATTCAGCTAGATCCGCAAAAGCTGGCGCTGTATCAATTATCGGCTTTGGATATTGTTGCCGCTGCACGAGAAGCCACGGCATTGCAGGGCAGCGGTTTTATTGAAAACGCCAATCAACGCATGATGCTGCAAGTGATTGGTCAGCCCGTTACTGCCAAAGCCATGGAAAAAGTGGTGATTCGTCAACAAGGCCAGTCGGTTCTTTATTTGGGCGATGTGGCGACGATTGAATATGGACCGGCACCCGCAATTGGTGGTGCAGCTATTGGCGGTAAGGCTGGCATTGTGTTGATGGTTATCGGTCAATATAAAGCCAATACCTTGGCCGTAACTCAAGGAATTGAAACTGCTCTGAATGAGTTTCGGGATGGTTTTGAGGTCGACGGCATCGAGTTGCATGCAGATTTATTCCGTCCGGCCAACTATATTCAAACCTCACTGGCAAATATTCGTCACCATTTACTGGTCGGCGGCGCTCTGGTGCTGCTGGTGCTGTTTTTGTTTCTGTTTAATTTACGCACAGCCATTATTTCGATGACAGCGATTCCGTTGTCATTGTTTGCGGCATTGATCGTGTTGCTCGAATTTGGCGTCAATATCAATATTATGGTGCTGGGCGGTTTGGCAATTGCCCTCGGTGAAGTGGTCGATGATGCCATTATTGATACGGAGAATATCTTCCGGCGACTGCGGGAAAATGCGGCGTTAAAAGAGCCGCGGCCGGTTATTCAAATCGTTTATGAAGCGTCCATGGAAGTGCGTGGTTCGGTGGTGTATGCCAGTTTGATTGTGATGCTGGTGTTTGTTCCATTATTGACGCTGGGCGGCGTGGCAGGACGAATGTTCGAACCTTTAGGCCAGGCTTATATTCTGGCGATTCTGGCATCGTTATTAGTGGCATTAACGGTTACTCCGGCACTTTGTCATGCCTTATTAAGCCGGATCGGTGTGACTCGCACCACAGAGCCACCATTGATTCACTGGTTACAAATCGGTTATGGCCGGGTATTACGAGTGACCTGCCAGTTCCCCAAACTACTAATGTTGGCGGTGCTGATCTTATGTGTGGCTGGAGCCAGTTTGTTGCCATTTTTTGGCGGGCGGTTTTTACCTGAGCTGCGCGAAGGTCATTACATTATTCATACTGCCAGTGTTCCCGGAACCTCATTGCAGGAATCGTTACGAATCGGTGGTTTGATTGAAAAACAGGTGGCGGCCATTCCTGGAGTGCGTGCGACTTCACAATGGGCCGGACGGGCAGAGCGCGGTGCAGATACTTTTGGCACGCATTACAGCGAATATGAAGTAGATCTGGAGCCACTTTCTGGCCCTGAACAGCAAGCGATTTTGGATGAAATACGCGAAATTCTGGAAGAGTTTCCGGGGATCAGCTCCGAGGTCAATACCTTTCTCACGGAACGTATCGACGAGACTATTTCCGGCTACACCTCACCGGTGGTAGTGAATATTTATGGTAATGATCTTGATGCGCTGGATTACAAAGCCCGTGAAGTCGCAGCAGTCATGGCTGATATCCATGGTGCAACCGATATTCAATTGCGTGCACCTCCTGGTGAACCGCAGATGCAAGTGCGTATAAAACTCGAAGAATTAGCACAATGGGGCTTACAACCTGCCACGGTAATGCAAAATATCAAAACTGCTTTTGATGGCATCAAGGTGGGTCAAATTGCTGAAGGTAACCGCTTATTTGATATTTACGTGGTGCTGCCCCCGCAATTACGCGAGCAGCCGCATCAAATATTAACATTGCCATTACGCACTCAGGATGGTCGGATGCTGAGCTTAGGTGATGTCGCTGAAGTACAGCAGGTTTCTGGCCGTCATGCGATTCTGCATCATGGGGCACAACGCTTGCAGACCATCACCTGTAATGTCAGTGGCCGTGATCTGCGTTCTTTCTTCAATGAGTTACAGCAGCGAGTGCATCAGGATGTGCAGTTTGATGCGGATACCTATCCAGAGTTTACCGGTACGGCTGTGGCAGAAGCCGAGTCTCGTAAGGATTTGTTAGTGCATTCCATTCTGGTAGGGCTGGTGGTGCTGATTCTGTTGTATATGGCACTTAAAAGTGTGCGAAATACCTGGCTGGTGTTACTCAATTTACCGTTTTCGTTATTGGGCGGTGTATTGGCTGCATGGTTAACGGGAGGGGTGTTATCCATTGGTTCATTGGTGGGATTTGTCACGTTATTTGGTATCACTTTACGTAATGCCATTATGCTGGTGTCGCACTATCAGCATCTGATTGAAGTGGAAGGTAAATCCTGGGTTATGGAAACCGCTATTCAAGGTGCGCTTGAGCGACTTCCATCTATTTTGATCACGGCGTTGGTTACTGCTTTGGCAATGCTGCCAATTGCTTTAAATGCCGACAGTCCGGGGCGCGAAATCATGGGGCCGATGGCGGCCATTATTATTGGCGGCTTGATTTCGTCAACTTTGCTTACCTTATTGGTGTTACCGAGTGTGATGTTGCGTTACGGTGAGTTTAACAAACGCCGTGTCACTCAAATGGAAACCACCATGCAAAGGCAATAATACCGAGTACAAATACAATTAAGATGATCTCGACAATCATCAATTACCAATAGCAAAGGTTTGGGATTCATTACTACGTTGTTCAGCAAAAAACTGGTAAATGTCTTTTAATTCATCAGCCGAAAAGCGAATTAAAATCAATTCCTGTCCGGGATGAATCAGGTTGGGATCATGGCCCATGGTATGGGTATTGAAGTTATACACATAACTGGTCGAGACTTTTTGATGCAGGATTAATCCTAAAAAAGAACTTAGACCATCCGGTAAGGGTTCATCGGCATCGGCAGGGATAAGCACGCTGACTTTTTGTTCAGCACCGTTACGTTGCAGTCGAATGCCCTGACGGAAATTCCGAATCAAGCCTGTTTGAATGATTCCCCAAAGACCTTGAATATCTTCTTCGGTTACCCGGTGCAGATAAAACAGACTATCCTGCATTTCGGCATTATCACTATCAATCAAATCCGTGATATCCAATTTTTGTACACCACGACTGATGGTCACAGACATTTGCTGATCCTCTGCAATATCAGCATCAGCCAGTTCGCTGGCTTTGATTTGTTTGATTTGCTGCTGTTGACGGATCTGTGTCACAGGAGCCGATTGATCGATATCTTCCCGTTGCAACAACTCGACTAATGGCGCCGTTATAGTCTCGCCTTGTTCGGTCACAATGGTGATGGGAGCAATATGATCCTCTTCTTCGGTTTCCAGTTCCTGCAGGGTAGTTTGTTCCCTGATTTCTTCGGTATAGCGAAGTGTCAGCGGGGTATCGGCGCTGAGGGATTTATCATCCATCAGGCTTTTTAAAGTGGTGGTACGTTGTTCGAGTTCCGGCAGGGCAATAATGCTATCTGGTCGGACAAACATATCCTGATATTCATTAACAATGATGGTGCTGTCATCAGCGCCGGCAAGTTGATCCACAAACTCCGCTGCTTCCCGTTCACGGATGGCTTCACTGCCGGGTAGCTCTTGTTCGGCGGAACGGATAATTTCCAGCGGTAAATCCGGTTCGATAACTTCGATCGGGGGATCGACGGTGAGTTCGCTGCGATTGGGTGGCGCGTCGCTCCATAACAAATAGCCAAACAGTAATATCACGATAACAGCCAGAATCGCTGCGACTATTGTGGAACCTGTACGGGCTCGATCCATGTGAAAACCGCCTCAGTGCATGTTTAATCAGTCCGAGAATAAGCTACCAAGTGTTAGCAGATCAAGTTCCCGGCACCATGGCTGATTTATACATTCCGGTGGAGATACATTTTGCAGCCATTGTTCAACCTGTTGCGGTTGAATATTGTCAGTTGTTTGTAGCAAGTTCAATAACAGTTGACCAAGTGACTGTGCATCGCTGTTTTTTTTGCTGACGGCATCAATCACATTGTGCACCATTGATTTCAAATCCAGCTGTGCCAACGCAATAGGGATTTTTTTGATGGTCAGTGCATCACCCTGAGGTTGCAATTCAAAGCCAAAATCGTTCAGCAAACTTTGATGTTGAGCAACGGCAGCTTGTTGAGCTGCAGTACAAGCAATATTCAATGGTACTAATATCGGCCTGCTTTTTAATGGCAGTTTTTGTAAATGTCGGGAAAACTGTTGTTGGCGCGATATTGACATGGCTTTGGGCAAATCAATCAGATAATGCCGTTGCTGAAAAAACACCCAGGCAAAACGCTGATGTAATAGCTGCAATAACTGAAATGTATCTTTTGCAATGGTTGCATTTGCCGGAAACGAAGCCTGCAACGGCGATGCAATCTGCACGTTTGATAATGTATGGTTTTGATAACTGGACGAAGATTCTGCAATTCGCTGCTCAGCTGGTTGTGATGAGCTATTTGGCGATGTGAAGTTGATTTGCCGGTGTAACTCATCACTTATTGCACGATGTATCAACCCGTGAATCAGGCGGGTTTCCCGAAAGCGTACTTCATGTTTGGTCGGATGCACATTCACGTCGACGCGATCCAATGGAATCGTCAGGTAAAGAACATAGGCCGGATGCCGTCCTGGTGGAATCAAATCACCATACGCCTGACGAATGACCTGGCTGATCAAGCGATCTCTGATGACACGGCCATTAATAAAAAAGTATTGCTGATCAGCTTGCGGCCGATGAGCTTCGGTATGGCCCAACCAGCCTTTTATGCCAATCAAATCAAATTGCTGATCAATTACCAGCGCCTGTTTGACAAAAGGTTGACCGCAGATCTTGCCGATTCTGGCTAATTGTTGTGGCGGTGTTTCAGCAATCGGCAGATTTAATTTTTGTTGGCCATTTAAATTACATTGAAACTTCACATCAAATCGACTTAATGCCAAGCGTTGTAAGGTGATGAGGATCTGCTGCTGTTCAGTACGGGCACTGCGAAGAAAGCGGCGGCGGGCAGGCAGATTAAAGAACAGATCACGCACCGCAACTGTTGTTCCAGGAGGATGTGCTACCGGTGCGGCAATATCTGCTTCATGATGAATTTGCCAGCCGCAGTCACTTTCATGTTGTCTGGAAATCAGACTCAGATTGGACACCGAGCTGATACTTGGCAGGGCTTCGCCGCGAAATCCTAAACTGGAAATCTGACTTAACTGGTCACTGGAAGAAATTTTGCTGGTGGCATGACGACTTAATGCCAGACCGAGATCATCAGGATGAATACCGAAGCCGTTATCTCGCACCTGTATTAATTGGCTGCCGGAGCCTTCAATGGTGACTTCGATTTCACTTGCAGCAGCATCGAGACTGTTTTCCACCAGTTCTTTAATAACAGATGCCGGGCGTTCGATAACTTCGCCAGCTGCAATCTGGTTGGCAAGTTGTAAGGGGAGGGCATGAATTCGTTTTGGTGTCAGCATCGACACAGTTTAACAGTTGCGAACAGGAAATCCGCAGTCGGAAATTATCAAGGAATTTTTAATATATCACCAACATGCAGGGTGCTGGTTTGCAGATTATTGGTGGATTTAAGTTCTGTCATATTCACCCGATAGCGCTGAGCGATGGTGCTTAAGGTATCGCCGCGGCTGACAATATGCTGCTGCGGTTTAACCTGCTGGGTAATCGGATTACGTTGGAAATAACTGCGGATCCCGGTCAACATGGCTTGGGCCAGCTTGTTTTGATGATTCGCGTCATTGAGTTTGCGTTCTTCTTCAGGATTGGAAATAAACGCTGTTTCGACCAGAACTGAAGGAATATCCGGAGATTTCAATACTACGAACGCCGCTGACTCAACCTGTTTTTTATGTACCGGGCCAACTCGTTTCAGTCCGCTCAAAACACTGTTACCGACTTCCAGACTGGCTTCCAGACTGGCAGTCTGCGACAGATCAAGTAATACCGATGCCAGCAAATCATCTTTGTCTTCAAGGCTGATACCACCGGCCAAATCGGCCGCATTCTCACGATCTGCCAGAATCTGGGCGGCTTCACTACTGGCTCCACGTGGAGATAACACGTAGACCGAAGAGCCTTGTGCACTGGTACGTTGAAACGCATCAGCATGAATGGAAATAAACATATCCGCACCGTTTTGTTTGGCACGTTGAATGCGTTGTCTCAAGGTAATAAATTCATCACGATCGCGCGTCATATAAGCACGCATGCCGGGTTCATCATTGACCAGTTTTGCCAGTCTCCGTGAAATGGCCAGTACCACATCTTTTTCTCGCGTACCGCTGCGACCAATAGCACCGGGGTCACGGCCACCATGACCAGGATCAATGGCGATAACAATATCCCGACGTGGTAAGACCGGTCGGCTTCGTACCACGGTGGTATTCATTTCTGTCTGTGTTGCGGTAGCTGTTTGAACCGTTTGTGGAGCTTCTTCTGCAGCGGCTTGTTGAGTTGGTGTAGGAGTCTGGGCTTTTTCAGCGGGTGTTTCTGTTGTTTGCTTTTGCTGTACAGGTTTATTGCTGGCAACAGCAGTGGCAGGGCCGTGTTTTAAATCAACCAGCAAACGATGGGAGTACTGACCTTCCGGTGCCAGCGCCTGGATTTCATAATCTGTGGCTTGTTTCAGATCAAAAACCAGTCGATAGGTATTTTGATCATGTTGAGCATGGCGGATTTTATCGACGACGGCACTGTTGAAAGTGGGGGCGATTAGCGCTTTATTAACTCTGGCAGCTTTAATGTCCACGACTAAACGATGCGGATTAGTGAGAGTAAAGCTTTTATATTCCAAGGCTTTATCCAAATCCAAAACAACTCTTGTCATATTGTCATTTTGGGACACACGGATGTTTTCTACCGATGCGCTATGCGCAGTGGCAGTTAACATCAGCATAATCAATCCCAAAAATAAACGAGACATAGTCGGTTCCTGCAATTTATACAGCCTTAGTTTGTGATTGAAGGAATAAAAAATCAAGACTTTTTTCTATATTTTTAAATGAGATACAGAGTAAAGCTGAATTAATTGTGAAGTTTTTCGCAGATCTGTGCAGCGGTTTCCGAATAAGCAGTAAACGTCACTTGCCGTCCGGAAGTCTGATAATTCAATGAGATAAGCAGATCCGGCTCAGGTAACACACCTTTGCCTTGTTCCGGCCATTCGATTAATGACAGCGCATTAGTCGAAAAATAATCTTCTATGCCGAGATAAAGCAGTTCTTCAGCATCAGCGAGGCGATAAAGGTCGAAATGATAAACATCCCGCTCATTCAGCTGATAATGTTCGACCAATGTATAGGTCGGACTTTTGACATTGCCTGAGTGCCCCAGAGCGTGGAGCAGTCCCCGAACAAAGGTGGTTTTGCCGGCACCCAGATCACCTTTCAGATGAATTGAAAATGCCGATTCAGGCAATAAGGCCGCCAGTTTTGCGGCCAAATCCAATGTGGCTTGTTCGTCAGCGAGAAAAATCATATCAATAAAGTAGGTTGGCTAATTTACGGAGCTGCGGCATTAAATCCATTGCCAGAGTGCCGCGCTCTCCATCTTGAGCAGCGGCTTTATCAGCAGCCATGCCATGCAATGTGACACCTACACAAGCTGCATCCATCAATGAAAAATGTTGAGCCAAAAGACCACCAATAACTCCAGCCAGAACATCACCCATACCGCCACTTGCCATGCCAGGATTTCCCCAGGTGGAGAGGCAAGTAGGCGCTTCGCCATTGGAAATTAATGTACCGGAGCCTTTTAACACCACCACACCAGCATAACGTTTTTGTAATTCCTCAACCGCGGCGAAGCGATCTGACTGAACTTCTTTTGAGCTGCAACCCAATAAACGTGCCGCTTCACCAGGGTGTGGTGTGAGCACCCAATTATCATAATGTTGCGGATTTTTACTCAAAAGATTCAGGGCATCTGCATCGACAACCATGGGCAGGTTTGTTTCGATGGCTTTCTGAAATAATGTCGTTCCCCATTCACCTTGTCCCAAACCAGGGCCAACTGTTAATGCATTGGCCGAGCTTAATAATGCTTCCAGATCTCCGGCATTTTCCACACCGTGACACATGATTTCTGGACGAGTCAGATTAAGGTAGGGGCTGTGAGCACTGCGTGTAGCAACACTGATTAGACCCGCTCCGACGCGACCCCCTGCTTCAGCAGCAAGTCGGGCTGCACCGGACATACCGTGATCGCCACCGATAATGAACAAATGACCATACAAACCTTTATGGCCTGTCCGATCACGAGGTGCCAGTCCTGCGCCATTACTTTCAAGTGTGACTCGACGAGCAGTCGGGGTTAAAGCCGCATAAATAGATGATGGTACTTTTAATGAATCAAAGCAGATTTTGCCAGCGTAATTTGGCCCGTCACCGGTAAACAAACCGGTATTTAATCCCAGAAAACTCAGCGTGATAGTGGCATGAATGGCTGTGCCCAATGCTTTGCCAGTATCAGCATGAATACCTGAGGGGATATCCAGTGCCAACACCGGAATACCCTCATCGTGTTGATTGATTGCTTCAATAGCTAAAGCGTAGTCACCACTTACTTCACGATTAAGGCCTGTACCAAAAAGTCCATCAACAATTAGGTCTGCGGTTGGTAATTTGCCTTCAAAACGTTGAATTTCAGTACCGGTGGCAAGTAAGGCTTGGCGGGTTGCAGTGGTTTCTTCACTCATTGCTCGCTCATCACCAAGCTGAAATATGCTGACGTGATATTTTTTTGCTAAAGCCTGTCTTGCCAACTCAAAGCCATCGCCACCGTTATTACCGGTACCGCAAACCACCAGAATGTGTTTGGCGAGAGGCCAGTTGTTTTTAATGGCATCCAATGCTGCCGTGCCCGCACGAGACATTAATGTCGCTGAAGAAATAGCGTGCTGTTGTGTGACTATTTGTTCCAGTTCACGGGTCTGTACGGCCGTATAGAGCTCGTGGGGCAAGTTCGACATAACAATAATAGTCCGGAGGAATTAATTCAGTTCACTATAATAGCCCGCATGGCCGATCCAAATACAGTGCAGTTCCCCCGTGCGCTCCTTGCAGATATGCAAATCTGGGCGCGTTCGCTGGGTTTTCAACAGCTCGGGGTCAGTGATATTGACTTGTCTGCTGCAGAAGAACAATTACAGCAATGGCTTGCGCGTGGTTTTCATGGCGAGATGGCGTTTATGGAACGCCATGGCAGTTTGCGGACTCATCCGGAACAGTTGGTGCCAGGAACCGTCCGCGTTATCACGGCGAGAATGGATTACTGGCCGGAAACTGCAGCTGATGCCTGGCAGGTAATTGGCGATAGCAAACTTGGTTTTGTCTCCCGTTATGCACTTGGACGCGATTATCATAAATTGATGCGTAAGCGTTTACTTCGCCTGTCACAAAGGATTGAAGAGGCCGTTGGGGCTATGGGCTATCGTGTTTTTACTGATAGTGCACCCGTGCTGGAAAAAGCCTTGGCACAGAAATCCGGTCTGGGCTGGATAGGTAAACATACCAATGTATTAAACCGTCAAAATGGATCGTATTTCTTCCTGGGGGAAATTTATACCGATTTACCACTGCCATTAACCGAGCCAGTAACCGAGCATTGCGGTAGTTGTACTGCCTGTATTAGTATCTGTCCGACGCAGGCAATCGTTGCTCCGTATGAACTCGATGCCCGGCGTTGTATTTCTTATCTTACTATTGAGCTTCGCGGCAGTATCCCTTTGGAATTTCGCCCAATGATGGGCAACCGTATCTATGGCTGTGATGATTGCCAGCTGGTATGTCCATGGAACAAATTTGCCCAGATGACGACTGAGTCAGCCTACTTACCACGCGAAGGGCTGGATGCACCAAAGCTGGTGGATTTATTTGCCTGGACCGAATCAGAATTTCTCCAACGACTGGAAGGAAGCCCTATACGGCGTATCGGCTATGAATGCTGGTTGCGAAATATTGCGATCGCGTTGGGTAATGCCGACACATCAGATAGGGTAGTTGCGGCATTAAACGCCCGGCTTGAGCATCCTTCTGAGTTAGTTCGTGAGCATGTTTTGTGGGCATTAGAACAGCATTGCTGACTGTCATCGTCTGGTCATGGAATCCTCTGAAAATAGCCAGGGTCTGTTAAGCCAACTCCGAAACCCCAGGAACCAACATGTCAGGAAATCATTTCGATCAACTTCTGCAAAAGCAATTGTCTAGACGTTCAGTGTTGCAATTCAGTCTGGGGGCGATGCTGGCTTCCGCCATGCCACTGTCATCTGCCGCCACTATGCTCCGCAATCATGCTCAACTGCTTGGTTTTAAGCCTATTCAAACGGCTGATTTACTGGATGAGTTGATAGTACCGGAAGGTTATAGGGCGGAAGTGTTTTACCGTTGGGGCGACCCGATTTCGTCTGGTCCGGCGTTTAATATGGATGCCAGCAATAGCGCTGCCGATCAATTGCAACAGGCTGGTATGCACCATGATGCATTGCAGTATTTTCCGTTACCCAAAGGCTCAGATAATAACGAACATGGGCTGTTGGTGATGAATCATGAATATGTGGATTTGGATGTGATCCATAGCGATGGCAGTCATAGCCATTCACCGGAAACCTATAGCGCCGACAAAGTCGCCAAAGAACAAAACGCCCATGGTGTTTCCCTAATCGAAGTCAAACGGGAGAATGGGAACTGGCAAATTGTTCGCCCATCACAATACGCACGCCGTCTAACTGCCAACACACAAATGCAGATAAGTGGACCGGCGGCAGGCCATGACTTGATGAAAACCCAGGCTGATCCGGAAGGAAAAAACGTATTGGGCACATTCAATAACTGTGCGAATGGCAAAACCCCGTGGGGTACTTATCTGACCTGCGAAGAGAATTTTCATTACTACTTTGTTTATGATCCAAAACAGCCCCGAGACGCCGATACCGAACGCCGATGGAAGCGTTATAAGTTAGGGTTCAGCTATTACGGCTGGCAGCAGTTTGATCCACGTTTTGATCTGGATAAAGAGCCAAACGAAGTCAATCGCTTTGGCTGGGTAGTGGAATTTGATCCCTATGATCCGCAAAGCATTCCGGTCAAACGCACTGCGCTGGGCCGATTTGCACATGAAAATGTGGCCCACAAAATAGGCAAAGACGGCCGCCTGGCGTTTTATTCGGGCGACGATTCCAGGTTTGAATACATTTATAAATTCATTACCCGCGATGCATGGGACGGCACCCTGGGAGCACGTCATGGCCGCTTGTTGGATGACGGAATCCTTTATGCGGCACGCTTTGAAGAAGATGGCAGCGCCCGCTGGTTACCGCTGCTGTTTGGCGAGAATGGCTTAACTGTTGAAAATGGTTTTGCCGATCAGGCTGACGTGTTGATTCACGCCCGTGCGGCAGCAGATATTGTTGGCGCCACTAAAATGGATCGTCCTGAATGGATCACTGTACATCCGCATACCGATGAAGTCTTTGTGTCGCTTACCAACAACAGTGAACGCGGCAATGAAGGCAAACCTGCCAAAGATGCAGCCAATCCACGTGATCAGAATCTATTTGGTCATATCATCAGATTCAGTGAAGCCGATGCCACCGCCATTGAATTCAACTGGCAAGTGTTTGTCTTGGGCGGCGAAGGTGAAGGCGAACAGTTTGCCTGTCCGGATGGTTTATATGTAGATGATCGTGGTGTGTTGTGGATTCAGACTGATGTTAGTCCCAGCGTGTTGAATGATGGGCCGTTCAAAGAGGTGGGTAATAACCAGATGCTGGCGGCCGATCCGCAGACCGGAGAAATCCGTCGTTTTCTGACGGGACCGGTTGGGTGTGAAGTTACCGGCGTTATCATGACGCCGGATATGAAAACCATGTGGGTCAATATCCAGCATCCCGGTGAAATGCTGGATGTTCTGCAAAGACAAGGTATCAATAAATCCCCTCAAAACCCCAATGCGGCCAGCAACTGGCCCGATCATAAACCTAATGGCCGACCTCGTTCCGCCACGGTGTTAATTACCAAAGAGGATGGTGGGGTTATTGGGACGTGATTTAATGAATTAACCACAGAGACACAGAGTGCACCGAGAAAAATTTACCAAATCTATGGTAGGTTGGTGCTGAGCCTGCGAAGCCCAACATTTTTGATTACAAAACAGCGCTCATTTCTGGAGTTAAGTATATTTATTATGAATGAGCAATTTACGGAATGGGAAGTTTACGTGGGGAGACTTATTGTTTCCTTCGGAGATATAGAGCTACTTACATTTAAGCTATTTGAAAATTGGTTTACGGGAGTGACAACTAAAAATTACTCCTTGGAACAACGATTGAACAAGTTAATTGATCATGTCACCAGAATTTCAGATAAGGATGAAAAACGAGATGAGTTGAAAATGCTATTGATCCGTTCAAAGCAGCTAAAAAAGTTCAGGAATCTGGTAGCACATAATCCTGTTGTATTGAAAAAATACAATGAGAGTGAGTATGAAGATGTTGTTTTTGATTTACGAAAAAAAGCTGAACCTATTTCCATAGAAAAACTTAACGAGTTATCAGATGAAGCCAGATCATTAGCATCAGAACTTTTTATTATCGTTAGTCAATATACTGGCCGTGGAATTGACCAGCTTATAGAGTGCAAACTAGATTCATAAATCAAGGTTTAAGGTGTAAGCCAGTTTGTTTTAATTTGATTGATTCTGGCTGAGGTTAGGTTGATTTTAAGGAAGTGCTTTGAATACAGAAACATGGGTAGGGATAACCACCACAGGTATTGTCCTGTTACTTACCTTAGCTTTGACCGGCCTAAATGGGATTAAATTTCTATCATTTCTTTTCGTTTTAACTCTAGTTTCCAGATTACTTTGGGAGCTGCCGGTCAAAACAGGGAAAGCATTTTATTTCTTAAAAATCCCTCTAAATATCTTTTTAAACGTATTTTTAATATTACTTTTGATTAAATGGTGGTCAACCAGACCACACATAAGAAAACTTAAAACGATGTAGTCTGTTTATAGTTTCAGATACATCTGAAAAGTCACTGAACTTTCTACTCTCTCGGCAGATCCTTAAACGCTGCAATGGCATCTTTTCGGGCTTGTTTGTAATCCACAATCGGTTGCGGATAACCGCATTGTCCGCGTAAATCTGCTGGGGGATTATGCAGTTGCTTGATTGGCACATCCTTTAATTCCGGTACAAAGCGTTTGATAAATAAACCTTGTGGGTCGTAACGTTCGGATTGCAGGGTGGGGTTGAACACCCGAAAGTACGGTGCGGCATCGACACCAGTTGATGCACTCCATTGCCAACCACCGTTGTTGGCGGCAAATTCGCCATCGATTAAGGTTTGCATAAAATACTGTTCACCACGCCGCCAGTCTAGCAGCAGTATTTTGCTGAGAAAGCTGGCGGTGATCATTCTGAGTCGATTATGCATCCAGCCTGTTTGATTGAGTTGGCGCATCGCAGCGTCAACAATCGGAAAGCCGGTTTTACCTTCACACCAGGCTTTGAAGCCAGCTTCATCATCACGCCACACCACTTTTTCAGTTTCCAGTTTAAAGGCTTTACCCATGCTGAGGCGCGGGAAATAAAGAAATAATTGTTTATAAAAATCCCGCCAGGCAAGTTCGCGTAACCAGTCATCATGACGCCAGTCACGTTTGGCTTCGCCGCAGTAATACTGGATGGTTGCCAGCAATCTTCTTGGGCCTAACTGCCCATTGGCCAGATAGGGTGACAAGGTGCTGGTGGCCGGTTTATTGGGGAAATCACGTTGGGTTTTATAGACATCCAATTTGATTTCACAAAATGCTGTGAGACGTTCTAACGCTTTTTGTTCGTTGCCGGGCCATAAATCATCACGAAATTTTCCGGCCCAATTACATTCCAGTAACTCCGACTTTAAGGCTTTTCCCTGTGATTTTGGTTCGGCATACGGAGTTTGTTGAATATCTTCGAGGATTTGCAGCCAGCGACGGTAATACGGCGTGAATACTCTAAATGGCTCATCCTGCTGGGTTTTAACAGGTAAGGCGACCAGTAAATCTTCGGCAAGCAGATGTACATAGATATCGGCTTTGGTTAATACATCACTAACAGCCTGATCGCGACGCTGTTCATCCAGCGGCGTTTCTGCTTGAAACCAGATATCCGTAATATTCTGTTGCTGACAGAATTTGAGTAACTCATCTGGCACATCGGCAAAATAATCGACTTCGAGTAAATGAAACGGTATGCCGAGCTGGGCAAGTCGATCAGCAATATCCTGTAATACCGCTGCACGAAGCCCTAATCTTGCCGGGGATTCATCATGTTGTTGCCATTGTTTAGGTGTGGCGCAGAACACAACTTTGATTGGGCCATGTTCAGCAGCCAGTGCCAATGCCGGATGATCATCGAGGCGTAAATCATTGCGTAGCCAGACCAGTTGAGTTGCTTGCATAACGTTTCCTTACGGTAAATTTCTGAACAGGATTTCAGCACGTTGTGTGATGGCCTGTTGTTCATCTGCAGATTTGTTGTGCCAGTTTTTGACCTGCATACCGAGGCGTGGGTTTTTACTGAGTAAGTCCTGATGCCGGTCAACGAAATGCCAATACAGCGTGGTAAACGGACAAGCTGTGTCGCCACTGGCCTGCTTGGGATCAAATGGGCAGCTTTGGCAGTAATTAGACATGCGATTGATATAGGCACCGCTGGCAATATAGGGTTTGGAGCCGACAATACCGCCATCGGCATATTGGCTCATGCCCAATGTATTCGGAATCTCCACCCAGGCCACGGCGTCGACATACATCGCCAGATACCATTGGTGAATGGCTTTGGGTTTGACACCCCATAACAACGCAAACAAACCCGTCACCATCAGTCGCTGAATATGATGACCATAGCCATGATCCCGCACCTGTTTGACGCTGTGATGCAGACAGGTCATTTTGGTCTCGGCATGCCAATACAAATCTGGCAGATCACGCCGGGCATTCAGTGCATTCATTTGTAGCCAGTCATCGCGATAGCTCCAGTACAGGCCGCGAACATATTCACGCCAGCCGAGAATTTGCCGGATAAAACCTTCTACTGCGTTCAATGGCGCTTTATTGTCGGTATAGGCTTTTTCTGCTGCATCGATAACTTCGGCAGGGGAGAGCAGTTTCAGATTCAGGCAGGTCGATAAACGCGAATGATACAGCCAGGGTTCATCGGTCCACATGGCATCCTGATAGTCACCAAAATGCACAAGGCGATGCTGGATAAAATCATTCAATGCCGCTAATGCCTGCTGGCGGGTAACCGGCCAGTTGAACTTTTCGATATTGCCGTAGAAATTGGGGAGATATTTTTCAACATCCTGGATGACTTGTCGGGTGATTTTATCTGTTTCGAACAGCAGTGGCGCTGGTAATTTAGACGGGCCATTTTTGCTAAAACTTTTGCGATTGTCCTTATCAAAATTCCATTGACCGCCAATTGGCTGGTCATCATCCATCAGGATGTGGCGGGTTTTACGCAACTGTCGATACCAAAATTCCATTCGTGGTTGTTTGCGTTCGGCAAGCCAGGTTTTGAATTCACCTTTTTTGCTGATGAAATGCCGATCGGCCAGCCATTCAATTTCGATATCAACATCAGCGGCACATTGCTGCAATTCATTCATCACTCGGACATCGCCGGGCAATACGCAGCGGATTTTTTCAAATGAATGCTGTTTTAAGCTCGCTGATAAAGCGTCATGAAAACTGGATTTTTGATCGTTTAATGACCAGTAAATCAGTGGGTATTTGTCAGTTTGCAGTTGTTCTGCAAAGTGTCGCATAGCCGATAAAAACAGTACTGTGCGTTGCTTACTGGACAGATAATCGGTTGACTCGGCGGTTACTTCGGCCATCCACAGCCGATCATGTTGCTGATCAAAATCATCAAACAACAGACTGTCGGCATCAAGCTGATCACCGAGGATAATATTGAGATATCTCAGCTCAGCCATTTAACGTTGAAAGCGCTGCCAGCCATAATGAAAATGCTGCGCCATAAGAAAGATGGCCCCGTAACTGCATCAGTTCGGCAGAGTAGATTTCCCTGAGTTGTTGCCGTTCATATAAGTGCAGACCGATAAAGGATAATGCGGCCAGCCATAGCCAGTAATGTGTAGGTGATAACAACCAGCACCAGGCCCATAACATGGTGGAGACACTTACTATTACAACATGGCGTGGCAGTTTATTAATGCTGCTGACATACCAGAGTAGTCCACCCAGAAAGCTGAAAATTAACGCGGCATAACTGAGCAGCCAGTCAAAAGCATATAAAAAGCCTAGCCAGCTCAGAATCGCCAGTCCAAAGAAAGGTAGGAGTCCCGCATAGCCTAAAATGCGATGGCTGGTCGTGATCATTAAGCCTCCTCTGCAGGTAAACGCAAGTTTTCAATCAATAATTGTTTGGGACGAAGTTTTAATAAAAAACGTAACTGAATTTTGTAGGCATCCAGATCAAAGTATTGTGGTTCAGCATACTGCTGCTGGAGCCGTTCGTAAGCATCGTGCTGGTTTTTGATGGTGCCGAAATACAGCCATTGATCGACCAGATGAAACTGTGCTGCATCATAATCGCCATCGGCTGGCAATTCGGTAATCACTATCGGACCCTTCCAAGGCCAGACCTGATTTTTGATACCAGATAACGCGGTTTGCAGACGCAAGTTGTAATGCAACGCCGGTTCCTCGCCACAGCAGGCACCACGACATTTTTTTAATTGATAACCGAAACAGCCGTTTTTGGTTTTTTGCAGACCGCAAAGTTTCTGACAGAGCTGGTGTTCGCCAATCAGCTCAAGCAGTTTTTTTTCTGCCTGCTTCTGGCTGCGAAACAGGCCATAGCGCTGGCTGATATTTGGTGATTGATGTAAGTCGGCCATCTCAATACTGGTGCGATGATAGCCATTTTCATCCGTTGCCAAGGCGATTTGATACAGCCGTTTGGCTTTGGTTTGCCGCCGGTTATAACGTGGCGTTTTGCTCTTGATTAACTGATTTTCCAGTAATTGCGCACCAAAGTCGGAAGGCGTTTCAATAAAGTCGATATGCTGCAATTGTTGTTGTATATCGCTGTTGCGCTGTTTGCCGTTTATCACAAAGTGACTCAAAACACGTTGTTTGATATTGACGGATTTACCTATATATAAAAGTGCACCTTGTTCATCAAAAAACTGATAGACACCGGGCCGTTCGGGTAATTTATTGATTTCATTAATATCGAGATGACTGGGCAGACGGGTTTGTTGCGACAGTTGCTGACAGGCTTGCTGGATGGCAGGTTCATCAAAATCGTGTTGTGTTTGCTGGAGCAATTCAAGAATGACCTGTGCATCATCCATAGCCCGATGGCGTTGATTGATGGTCAAACCGAGGCGGGCGACAATGGCATCAATACCGTGACGGCGTTGTTCTGGATAAAGCAGTCTACTGATCTTTACCGAGCACAATGTCTTTGCTGAAAAAGTTATGCCGAGGCGGCGAAACGATTCACGAATAAAGCCATAATCAAAGCGCACATGATGGGCAACAAAAACGTTGTCAGCCAAACGTTGTTGTAATTCCTCGGCAATTTCGGCAAAAGTGGGCTGTCCTGCCACCATCGCATCGGTAATGCCAGTGAGTTTGCTTATCCACGGAGGAATGCTGATACCGGGATTAATTAAAGTTTGCCAGCGATCCGTTTCCACGCCATTGGTGATTTCGATCAAGGCAATCTCGGTGAGCCGATCCCGAATGGCATTACCACCGGTGGTCTCGCAATCAAGCAACACCATTTTGTCCGGAAAACCCAGTAGCGGTTTCATAGATTATTTACTGATTTCCGGTTACGGCGGCAGCGTTCGGAACAGTACAAAACCTGCTCCCAACAGTCACGCCATTTTTTTCGCCAGCTGAACGGTCGGTGGCAGGCAATGCAATGTTTAGTCGGTAAAAGTAATTTTCGATGCATCATTACATTCAAATTTATATTGAGTGTAATGATGATCCTGTGGCTGTCGTGAAATTGCCGTGAATGGAGCTGATTCTGCGTGGCGAATTTACTCTGGTACTTTAATCATATGCTCGCGATAGTGCTGCAGTTCGCGGATGGAATCCTTGATATCATCCATTGCCAGATGTGACGATTTTTTCTTAAATGATTTTTCAACTTTGGGTGCCCAGCGACGCGCAATTTCCTTGAAGCTGCTGACATCCAGATTGCGATAATGGAAATAGGCTTCCAGATCGGGCATCAACCGCGCCATAAAACGACGATCCTGACAAATACTGTTGCCGCACATGGGGGATGTACCGGCCGGGACGTATTTTTTGAGAAACTCCAGGGTTTCCTGCTCAGCTTGTTCTACCGTGACAACACTATTACGAACCCGCTCGGTCAGACCTGAGCCGCCATGTTGTTTAGTATTCCACTCATCCATGCCCGCGAGCACACCATCAGGTTGATGAATCGCAATAATCGGGCCTTCTGCCAAAATGTTGAGTTCGCTGTCAGTGACAATTGTGGCGATTTCGATAATATAGTCGTTATTGGTATCGAGACCGGTCATCTCCAGGTCAATCCAGATCAGGTTGTGTTTGCTTTTGGCCATGAGCTCCGTCTTTTTATTACTACAGAATGGGTGAACTATGTTGCCATTGATTGTATCAAAGGCTAATGTAACGAGCACTTTATAGGATTCTAACTGGTTTAAAAAATTATGAATGAATTTAGCTGGATATTTTTAATCGCTCTCGCCCTGATGACGGGGATCGAGATCTGGTTGTCATTACGTCAACGTCGTCATGTTTTATTGAATCGTGATGAAGTACCTGCGCCATTTCGTGAGCAAATTGGCTTGGCTGCCCATCAGAAGGCTGCCGATTACACCGTTGCCAAAGGTGCTCAAATGCGTCGTGAAAGCTGGTTTGGCGCGGTCGTTTTGATTCTCTGGACTTTGGGCGGTGGTTTGGCATTATTGTCCGGTGCCTGGGAAAGTATGGGTTGGTCAGCCATGACGACTGGTGTGGTTTTAATTCTGAGCTTTATGCTGATTGGCTCATTGCTAGAGCTGCCATTGTCCTGGTACCGCACCTTTGTAATGGAAGAAAAATTCGGTTTTAACCGCAACACTCCAGCTTTGTTTATGGGCGACTTTGCCAAACAGTTATTGTTAATGCTGGTGTTAGGCGTGCCGATTGCGTGGGTGACTTTATGGCTGATGAACAGCACCGGCGAATTCTGGTGGTTGTATTTATGGGCAGCCTGGATGGGGTTTGCAATCGTTATGATGTGGGCTTATCCGGCCTTTATCGCTCCGCTGTTTAACAAATTCACCCCGTTGGATGATGCTGATTTGAAACAGAAGGTGGAAAACCTGTTGCAACGCTGTGGTTTCAAAAGCCAGGGCATTTATGTAATGGATGGCTCACGACGCAGTGGTCACGGTAATGCTTACTTTACCGGCTTAGGTAACAACAAACGCATCGTGTTCTTTGATACCTTGCTGAATACTTTGAATGAAGATCAGATCGAAGCGGTACTGGCACATGAATTAGGTCATTTCCGTCGCAAACATGTGATTAAAAACATGGGATTGATGGCCGTGTTAAGCCTGATTGGTCTGGCATTGCTGGGTTGGGCCTCTACACAAAGCTGGTTCTATACCGGTCTGGGTGTTGAGATGCAAAACAATGCGATTGCGTTGATTCTGTTTATGCTGGTGATTCCGGTATTCAGCTTCTTTTTGCATCCGTTGATGACTTCTTTATCACGCAAGTATGAATTTGAAGCGGATGCTTATGCCGCATCGGTTTCCAATGCGGATGATCTGATTACTGCGCTGGTGGCTTTATACAAAGAAAACGCCAGTACGTTGACACCTGATCCATTGGTTTCGGCTATTTATGATTCGCATCCTCCGGCATCTTTACGTATTGCTGCTTTACAAACCCGAGCGGTTGTCTGATTGATGCGTTATCTGCTGGCCATGTTTTTCCTGACTGTCAGCGCTACGGCGCTGGCACAGGGAAAACCATTGCATGATGCCAACTGTATGCAATGTCACGCTTCTTTAACTGGTGGTCAGCCCAATTCGCTTTATACTCGTGCTGAACGAGGTGTGAAAACGCTGGATGGTTTGGAAAAACGGGTGGCGAATTGTGCGATTGCAGCTGATGTGAATTGGACTCCGGCACAACAAAAACAGGTTGTGGATTATCTTAACAGCCAGTTTTATAAGTTCTGATTAACGTAGCGTAATACAATTTCTGCCTGCAGCTTTTGATTCATACAACGCCACATCGGCACGTTCAACAATATTCAATGTAGTATCCCCCGGCTGATACTGACTCAGACCAACAGAAACCGTTACCGTACCAATGGTTTCATCACTGTCTTTTTTCTTGAGATTACTGCTGGCAAGCTGCTGGCGAATCAAGTCAGCAATTTCTAATGCCTGGTGGGCTGGCATGTCGATAAAGATGACTGCCATCTCCTCGCCACCAAAACGAGCTGCGATATGTGAGGTGCCCTGACAATGTTTTTTCAATAGACTGGCAAAAAACTGCAACACACGATCACCGAGCAAATGACCGAACTTATCATTGACCTGCTTAAAGTGATCAATATCAAATAAGCCCATTGAGAAAGTCTGTCCGCCATCATGACAAAGATCACTTAGTTTTTTATTCAGGCAGCTACGATTTAACAAACCGGTTAGGCCATCGGTTTTTGCCTGTTGTTTTACGATCTCTAATTCAGATCTCAAGCGAAGTATTTCCTGAGTGGTGGCTGCTAATTCCTGTTTTAAATCACTACTGGATTGACCCAGTTTACGGGTGTTTTCCAGGATTTCTGAAAGCACGCCTTTAATTTCGGTAATGTCTTCAGATTGTTCAAGTTTGGTTTGCTGAATAGCCAGATCGTCAGAGAAATCACCAGCAGCTAATTCAACCTTATTGATCTGATTCATGGTGTTGTCGACCACTAGTCTGAGGCCATTATTAGTGGCTTCAAGCTTTTCGGGAAAACCCATTAACACATATTTTTCGTACAGTTTCTGTGTCAGTTCAGGTGTGATCTTCTGTTGTTGTTGCAGACGATTATCGATGGCTTTTTTTAATTGTTGATTATTGCCAGCCACATACTCATACCAGACCGCGTAATTAACCGGGTTAACAGGAGTTTGATGCTGATTGATAAACGGTAATGTGCGTCTCAGGTTTTCAGATGCCTGATGAAATGCTTCAGTGTAAACGGGGGGGAATGAGGATGGCGTTGACACAAAATATCCTTCTTGACGAGGTTTATTCAAGCAAATTAGTGTTTGGGTTTATTAAGTTCAGTAACAATCTATAACTCGGCCGGCCGATAAGGAAACCTCAGTTGGCTTACTCGCCCAGCAAGAAACATTCACTAAAGTGAGTAAGCGAAAAGTCATTTTGGCTTAATTTTTGTCCTGTAATCTAACGGCTAATACATCACAGCGAGCATGATGTAATATTGCGTTTGCCGTCGAACCTAACAGCATTTTAATGCCTTTGCGACCGTGAGAGCCGACGACGATAAGATCTACATTATTTTCTTCTGCAATACGCACGATGTCGCGACCTGGACTGCCAAATTCAATCCATTGGCTATCGACGTCAATACCAAACTTTTCTCCCAAAAGAGACAGTTGTTTTTCACCTGCATTCAGCAAGGCATCACGCATATCTGCATCGACACTGATCATCGGCTCATAGGCAAAATCAGTCAGGGGAAAATCTTCAACGATATGACATAAACTCAGCCGTGTATTGTTTGCCTCCGCCAGGGCTTTAGCGCGATGAATCACCATGTCGGTATGGTTGGAAAAATCTGCCGCAATCAGAATATGTTGATAAAGTGCCATAACTCTCTCCTCAAATGATAAAGGCAGGGGGAACCTGCCTTATCGTTATTATTTTTCGCTTTCCAGAAAACGTTCAGCATCCAGCGCTGCCATACAGCCGGCACCGGCTGAGGTGATTGCCTGACGATAAATCGGATCAGAGACGTCGCCCGCTGCAAATACACCGGGAATACTGGTTTGAGTGCCTTTTTTGAGCACAATGTAGTCGTGCTGCATTTCCAGTTGACCTTTGAACATGGATGTATTGGGTTGATGACCAATGGCGATAAACACGCCTTGAACCGGGACTTCCTGCGTATCACCGGTTTCGGTGTTTTTAACACGAATACCGGTCACACCTGCATTGTCACCAAGCACTTCGTCCAGTGTGTGATTCCACAGAATTTCAACATTGCCCGTTTCGGCTTTCTTCAACAGATGATTGCTGAGAATTTTTTCACTGCGGAAGCTGTCACGACGGTGAATTACCGTGACCTTTGAGGCGATATTGGATAAATATAAAGCTTCTTCCACAGCCGTGTTGCCACCACCGATAACGGCGACAGGCTGATTTTTATAGAAAAAACCATCACAGGTGGCACAGGCGGAAACACCACGACCTTTAAAGGCTTCTTCGGACTCCATGCCCAAATATTTTGCAGAAGCACCAGTGGCGATAATCAATGCATCCGCAGTGTATTCACCAGCATCACCGATTAATTTGAATGGGCGCTGACTGAGATCGGCTGTGTGGATATGATCAAAGATAATATCGGTGCCAAAACGTTCAGCATGTTTTTGCATACGTTGCATCAACTCTGGACCTTGTACGCCTTCAGCATCACCCGGCCAGTTATCGACATCCGTTGTGGTGGTTAATTGACCGCCTTGTTCAATACCGGTTATCAATACTGGATCCAATGCCGCTCGAGCTGCATAAACCGCGGCTGTATAACCCGCAGGGCCTGAGCCCAAAATCAGTAGTCGGCAGTGTTTGCTGTCCGCCATAAGAGTGTCTCCCAGTATCAAATGAAAAAGCAGGCGATGAGGGCCTGTTTATCTTTCACAGCCACCACTGCTGGAGGCTCTTTTTTCGTCCAACAAGGCGGAAAGGATGCGATGTAGTTATTCTACATAAATCATTTCCAACGCAGGAGGCCGGAAAAAGAGTCCCAGCCCTTCGGGTTGTGATTGAAAAAACGCCACCCGGTGTTGCTCGTCATCTATTTAGAATAACTAAACTTCACTCCTCGCGCCTTGTGTGACGTTTTTTCAATTCACAACAGCGGCGGCTGTGAAAGATAAAGAGGCCCTAGAGTACCCATTGCTTTGCCTTTGGACAAGCATCAGCTTGTAAAACCTGTGTTAGAATCTGCGTTTAATCAATTGGCTTCATTGGAAATATCACATTGGCACAAGCGACACGGGCAAACGACAAAAATAAACCAGATGTCTCCGCTGGCGCAGTCGGCTTCAGACTTCGGGAAGCAGCGCTGATCCTGGCGCTGGCATTGGCGGCTTATCTATTATTGTCTTTAATCACCTACGAACCTACCGATCCTGGCTGGTCAACCACCGGAACGGATGACTTTATCGCTAACCGTGGTGGTATTGTCGGCGCATGGCTTGCAGATACTTTGCTGTTTGCTTTTGGTTTACCTGCTTATCTGGCACCACTTATGTTGGGATTCAGTGGCTGGCTGTTATTCAGCTGGGGCAAGCGGGCCGATGGCGATGATGAGTTGCATTTTTGGGTA